>JBKJNS010000106.1:0-2550 GCA_046593455.1 Chitinophagales bacterium
GCTCCATAATCAATTGGGTGATATATTTTTTATTAAGCAGCGCTTCAATGGCCTCAGTTAATATTTGTTCATCAATAGCAGTGGCTTGCGACAATGCTGAAAATGAAGTAACAAAATACAGTTCATCCAGCACAGCAAATTCAAGATCGTTCATGATGTTACTTTTCGCCCCTTCCATTTAGTAGTGAAAAAATTCCCGGCAAAGCCAATAATAATGATGTAGAAAATATGAAATATTTCAGCCGGTAAAAATAACCACAGAAGTTTTTTACGTTTATAGAACATTGTGATTTGGAAAAGAAAAGTAAAATCAAAAATTAATTTTATAATGAACTGAAAAGCAAAAACCATTTGAAAATCATTGTTAAAAAACATCCCGATAAACGAAATCAACAGCGAAAGATTGAATAAGTAAACAATAAGCAAGTTTGCTTTAATCTTCCAATTGTTGTATGATTTTGATTTAGATGTCCATCGCATTCTTTGATTAATAAATGAAGGAAGCGAATCACTTGGTTTCGTATAAACCAAACCATTGATATTTTTCAAAAACAAAACACTCTGTGGAAATTGTTTTTCGATCTTATGCATCAGGAGCATATCGTCACCTGAAGTAACACCTTCAATTCCACTGTAGCCATTCACATCCAAAAATACTTTTTTGGTAAATGCTAAATTGGCTCCGTTGCACATTGTTGGAAACCGCTGTTGTAAAGTTGCTCCGGTAATACCTGCCATTCCCAACAAATCAAGTTGCAGCAGTTTGTTAACGAATCCGTCTTCATTATTTATAAGAACAGGTGCAACAATCATTTTACAATTTGTTGTTTCGTAAAATTCTACGAGGGTACTCAACCAATTCTCATTCATCAAACAATCGGCATCGGTCGTTATTATTAGTTCAGCATCGGTATTTTCTATTGCTGTTTCGATCGATTTTTTTTTGCTGCTCAAAAATTTATCATCAATAAAATTCTTCATTTCAATCAGCCTAATGTTTGGTTGCAAATAATTTTTTACTACCGTAGCTGTTTTATCTTCAGAGAAATCATTTACAACAATGATTTCAAAAAAGTCCTTAGAATAATTCTGCTGCAACAAAGAATTAAGTACAACATCGATATTTTCTTCTTCATTTCTTGCAGGAATCACAATACAAACCTTTGTGTTCAATACCTTTTCTGAGGTTTTAAATTCGGGAATTTTGATCCACCCCACCAAGTAAAAAATAAAAATCACCAAATAAATGATGGTAAGCAAGTCGGCTATAATTGTATATGCTATCATAGATTCTGTGGAGCGTTGTTCCTATTTTTTACTCACTGTAATGCTTCATTCAAGTTCTCATTAAATGATTCGGTAATTAAATTATGCCCCTTATCCAGAATCACATACTTACAATCTGAAAGACCTCTTGAAAAATTTTTTCCGATTGCAAGAGTAATCACCTGATCATACTTACCAATGAAAATAAAGCTTTTGATTTGGTGCTTTCTCAATATTCCTTTTGTTTGAGAAAGGTTGGTTTTCATTTCTCTCATTGCCATCCAAACATTGTAAACCATTCTTCGCTTCTCCTCAGAATCTGTTTGCAGCCATAGGAAATTAAAAAGTCTATCGTTCAATACTCTCATTGCTCTCAAAATTTTTGCTACATTAAAAACAAAATTTGGTTTGGTAATGAACCGGAAAAATAATCGCTGTCCCCAAGGCGGATACACTGCAACATCGTACCAACGATCATTTTCAACTCCATCGGGTGCAGCAAGAATCACTTCATCAATCTGAGAAGCAAAATCATTTACCGCAGCCAAAACAATTTTACCACCCATGCTGTAACCCAATAGAGAAAATCGCCTTTCATTTTTCAATTGTAAAATTTGATCAATCAATATTCTTAAATCTTCCCTCATAAAAATTTCATCGCTGCTCCATTTTGTTTTCCCATGGAAAGGAAGATCAACAGCAATCACACTATAATTTTTTGACAACGCAGGTGCAAGCACAATAAATTTTTCAGCATGCTCCCCAAACCCGTGAAAGCAGATTAATATTTTTTTTCCTTCCCCAAATTCAACTGTGTGAATTAAATTATTTCTAATCTCAAAATAAAATTGATTCATAAACTATTAACTTGCCCATGTAAATGTAATCGCCTTGCTTAAATCGTTCTTCAAATGGTATTATAATTTCAGCGGATGGAAACTTGGAAACAGACTCCCTGAAGGATTAAAAAAATGTGTGATGGTAGTTGCACCGCATACCAGCGGCTGGGATTTTATCTATGGAATGGGCGCCAATCTTCACCTCGAACTTAATGCAACCTATCTGGCTAAAAAAGAATTATTCAAATGGCCATTTAAGAAAATGTTTCTAACGCTTGGCGGCGTGCCCGTTGATAGGGGGAAAAAGAATAAGATGACTGAAGCCATGATTGATTACATCAACACACATGAAATTGCCACGATTGTTTTTCCTGCAGAAGGAACCCGAAAACGGGTGACGAAATGGAAGCGTGGTTTTTATCATGTTGCACTTGGAGCAAATGTT
>JBKJNS010000143.1:0-4545 GCA_046593455.1 Chitinophagales bacterium
GATTCATTACCCGAATATGAATCTGCATCTTTTTGATTGGGGCGTAGTTCGGCTGAAGGTGGTTTACTTATAATGTTGTCGGGAATAATTTCTTTTTCACGATTGATGTAAGCAGCAAGTTGATACACTGCTGTTTTATAAACATCACCCAACACAGAAATGCCTCCGCACATATCGCCGTATAAAGTTCCGTAACCAACTGCCATTTCACTCTTGTTTGATGTGTTGAGTAAAATATATTGATGCTTATTACTCAATGCCATTAAAAACAAAGCACGAATTCTTGCCTGTATGTTTTCTTCGGTAACATCCCCTATTTTATTTTCGAAAAAAGGATTTAAAGTTTGCAATGAAGAATCAAAAACATCTTTGATAGGAATTGTTTGATAATTGATTCCAAGATTTTTTGCGAGTGCAATTGAATCCGTTACTGAACCTTCGCTTGAAAATGCTGAGGGCATTAGAACACCCAGCACATTTTCTTTTCCCAATGCTGCAACAGCAATTACTGCCACCACTGCAGAATCAATTCCTCCGCTTAATCCTAAAATGGCTTTGCTAAAATTTAGTTTTTGAAAATATTCCCTTACGCCAAAAACAAGCGCATTGAATACGAGTTCGCTTTTCTCTTTTGATTGTGACCGATCAGCAATATTTTTTGCATTCACTACATCATCAAGGTCGTAAACTTTTAGCTGCTCACCGAAATAATTCATTTCATCAAACACTTCACCATCCGGTGTGATTACGAGCGAGCCGCCATCAAAAATTAATTCGGTTTGAGCGCCAACACAATTGCAATAAAAAACAGGAATGCCATAGTCAATGGCAATATCTTTCAGTAATTCAATTCTTGCTTTTGCTTTTCCTGCGTCAAACGGTGAGGCAGAAATATTGAGTAGATAATCGGGTTTAAACTTTGCAAGTTTTTCAACCGGTGTGGTAATGTAGAGCGGATTAATTCCGGTATTCCAAATGTCTTCACAAACGGTGAAGGCAATTTTTTTTCCCATAAAATCGAAAGCCTGAAACTCACGATTGGGTTCAAAGTAGCGGTACTCATCAAACACATCGTAATTAGGTAAAAGTGATTTATGAATTACATGCTGAATTTTTCCATCAAATAAAAAATAGGCGCTGTTGAATAAATCTTTGCCTTCTGCTTTTGGATTTACAGCCGGCGCTCCAATGAGAACTGCAATTCCCACTGCTTCAATTGCAATCAGATTTACTGAGTGATAACACTGTTCAATGAAACTTCTGAACTCCAAAAAATCTCTGGGAGGATAGCCGCAAACAGAAAGTTCGGAGAACATAATCAAATCGGCTCCCGACTTTTTTGCTTCTTGAATTGCATCAATAATTTTTTTTCGGTTACCTTCAAAGTCACCGATCACATAATTTTGTTGTGCAATTGCAATCTTCATTACCGGAAATATAAAAGGTAAAAGTTAAAGGCAAAACCATATTCATCTGCTCAGGCATTAGAAGTAAACTCCCAACTGCAACCGAAGATTATTTAAACTGGATTTTGTTTTATAGTCAGACGGGTTGTTAGTTGCATCAATAAAGCCACTGCAATATTGAATAGATGTATGTATCGCTGTTTTGCCTGTTAATTCAAATTCGGCCCCACCGCCAATGAGCAACCCAAGATCACCAATGGTTACATCTTTACCAAAATCAATTTTATCCTCTATAAAATTTCCTGCATTGTTAGTTATATCAGCTTTTGAGCGAATTCGTATTCCTCCTTCTAAACCAAATTGACCGAAGTAGGTGATGTAACCAATTTGATTGGTACGCAACTTCATAGTGAGCGGAATTTTTAAATATTGTGTTCTGTAATCAACAGCAGTACCGGCTTCAAAAATTAACTCCCCATAGGTATTGAATTTGGTTGGATTTTTATAGATGAGTTTACCACCTTCACTGGAAAGAATAAGCCCTGTTGCAAAGGCATAATTTTTAGGTATCAAAATATCCATCAATAATCCATAAGACAAACCCAAATAACTGCCGTTGCCGGTTAAGCCTTTGTCACTTGATGTCATCCAGGAAATTTGAGGAGAGATTGTTAATCCAAAACGAACGCCTTTCTCTTCATCTTGTGCAGATGAAATTTTCGCAATCATCATCAGTAAAAAGATTGATAGTATTTTTTTCATTTATTTATTTAGGTGGTTTAAAAAATCAGTTATTAATAAAAATCAGAATGGTGTAAAGGTAATGCCAAGTGAGAATGGTGTTAACTCGGGGCCTTTATCTTTTTCAAATAAATTATTTAAAGCAAGAAATGAATAGATGCCAAATTTATAATAGCCGGCTCTTAAAGAAATTCCGTAATGGTATTTTTCAATGTTCGCTATCCCATAAACTTTTGTTTTAGAAATGTCGCCATTAGATTCAGTGTATTTCAGTTTCCAGAAATCACTAATTAAAATTCCTGCTCTGAAACCGGGAGCAATCCAAAAGTTTTTTCCTTTTTGTTCGGGCTTAATTCTTATTCGTAACTCAACAGGAATATCAATATAAGAAGCAGAAAATTTATTCTTCAAAATATCAAGTGTATCTGAATAAGGTGCTAATTGTGTAAACCCTTTTTCTTCTCCATTAATATTAAGGTAGTAGTAGTAACTATTATTTTTAACTGTTGAATTAGAAAAACTAATTCCCGGTGCAATGCTGAAGTTGCTTTTGATAATGTGAAAGTCGTAGGTCAAGTTGAAGTTAAATCCGCCGCTAATAATTTTAGTATCAATATTCCCGGGCCTGTTTACCCATGTATTATTTGTGAGGTCAATAAAAATGTAAGAGCGCTGTGTATTCAAAAATCCTTTAGCTGCCGGTGGATTATCGGGCACAAAAACCAGCGAGTCTCCTTGGCTGAATGCATGGTTGTAAATAAACAGCATTAAAAAAAACGCAAGAGAAAAAATATTAATTCGGGTGCTTCGAATCATTCGAATTTAGTTTAACAGAAATCAGAACTATGCTTTATTAACCTTCTCATAAATTTCATTGATCATCACAATTTCATGAATGGCTTTATCAAAATGCTTCTCATACATATCAAGCAAGTCTTCAATAAAAATTTGACCGTGATTTTCATAGCTAACAGTGTGAAGCCATAAATCCTGATCTGCATTTTTAAGTAACAGATAATTGGTTGCCCTTAGCAAACGAAAAAGTTTAAGCGCCGATTCATGTGAGTGAGAATAATAAGGCAAAGCTTCGGCCCACATATCTTTATCAAAAGCAAATATTTTTTGAGTGGGCTCGGCAACAGCTCTTCTGAAATTAACATAAGCTCCCGCTTCAAGATCGCTCAGGTGAATCACGATCTCACGAATATTCCAAACATCTTTTTTTGTTCTGTAATCATAAGCTGCTTCCGGAACTTTTCTGAGTTCATCAGTAAGTCTTATAAACCCGCTGCCGAAACGTTGAATCTTCTTTTCTCTGGTCGAAATCATTGTATAAAAACTTTGTGCGAAGATAGCAGTTATAAGAATTAAGGTTTTAAAACCTGCTAAAGAATATTCTTGAGCAGCGAAAAATTAACCGGGCGGTAACAACTCATCAGTTTCAATTAGATTAATCTTGATTCAACTTATTTAATTTGCAGTATGAACGGTCAACCTTCGCACATTCTCACCTCACCAATTGAATACCTGAAAGGTGTAGGCCCGCAGCGTGCCGAATTGTTAAAGAAGGAACTTCAGATTTTTACCTTTGGCGATTTGTTGCAGCATTTTCCTTTCAGGTATGTTGACCGCACTGAATTTATTAAGATCAATCAAATCTCTTCTCAGGCAGATCATGTTCAATTGAAAGGAAAACTGATGGAAAAGAATTTAGAAGGTGAAAACAAAAACAGAAGACTCAAGGCATTTTTGAGTGACGGCACAGGTGAAGTGGAGTTGGTTTGGTTCGCAGGTTTAAAGTGGGTTGATAAAAGTTTGGTGGAAGGAAAAAATTATCTCGTGTATGGAAAACCAACTTTCTTTCGAGGCCAAATTTCAATCTCGCACCCCGATCTTACTTTGATAGATGAAAAGTCGACTGAAGAAAATACACTGGGGAAAATGCAACCCGTTTATCCTTCAACCGAAAAATTAAAAGCAGCAGGGCTTCATTCAAAAGGGATTGAAAAATTAATTCAAACACTTTTAAAAATTATCACCGAAAAAGATATTACAGAAAATCTTCCTTCAACAATTATTCAAAGATTCAAATTTGCAGCACGACATCGTGCATTCATTCAAGTGCATCAACCTACCGATGATAAAATAGCGGCACACGCACTCAACCGATTTCGGTTTGAAGAACTATTCTACAACCAGGTTCGATTGCTTCGATCAAAAGTGAACCGCAAACAAAAACAAGCAGGATTTATTTTCACGCACCTCGGCGATTTCTTTAATCGCTTCTACAAAGAAAAACTTCCCTTTGAACTAACCAATGCACAGAAGAGAGTGATCAAAGAAATTCGCTCCGATTTTTTAACCGGCAGACAAATGAATCGCTTGCTGCAAGGGGATG
>JBKJNS010000171.1:0-6160 GCA_046593455.1 Chitinophagales bacterium
TTTATTCAATTGAAGTCAAAAATGCTGCGGGTGATAAGCAAATTGAAAAGCTCATAGTTCAGTGAATATTATTCTATCCAAAACATTTTTATCTGTGAACAATAGAATAAGTTTTCATGGTTGAAGAATAATTTCAACTGCATCTTCGGTGAAAACAACCTATGCTTGCAGTTCGTACACACCAAAGAACAAGACACTTGCGCAAACATTATAATCTCGAATTCCTTAAGGATTATTATGGAACTGATGTTTCATCCATGCAAATCATTCTTAAATTGTATTTGCAGGAAACTCCAAAAGACATTGCAACAATTGGAGAACATTTGAATAACAACAATGCAGCTTCTGCAAAAGAGGCCACTCATAAAATGAAGGCCAATGTGGCTATGCTCGGTATTACCGATCCTGCTGAGTTTATAACTGCCATGCACTTTTTGGCTGCAACTGATGATGTGAATCAGGAAATATTATTGAAGTTTAATGCCTTTAGAACTGAAGTGCTTGCAGCTATGCAGGAGATCAAAGCAGATTATTTTTCCTGAAAAAAATAAAGTCTAAGCCGAGAAAGAAGTTCCGCAGCCGCAGGTAGTTTTTGCATTTGGGTTTTGAAAAACAAATCCCCTGGAGTTTAACCCGCTTTGAAAATCTATTTGCATCCCGAACAAATAAAGTTCATGAGATTTATTCAAGAAAACTTTTACACCATCAATTATTAATTCCTGATCGCCGTCTTGCTTAGCATCAAAGCCAAGTACATAAGTCATTCCCGAACAACCGCCTCCTTTTACGCCAACCCGCAAAGCATTTTCAGCAGGTACATTTTCGGCAATCAAAAGTCGACTGATCTCTTTAATTGCATCATCGGTAAACTTTACCGGGTGAACAAGCGTTGCATTTTCTAATACTTCCATAGCTGAAATTTGAATTACAAAGGTACATAACAAGTTGGATGCAACATCGTTCACATGAAAAATGAAAGCTGATAAGGAAATCAAAAATTCTTTTCACCGCCTCAATTTCTTTTCTTTGCATCAAATAATAAATTATGAACTGGACTGATCTGCTTGATATTCTAAAATACGTTGTTCCCTCGCTAATCACTTTCTTAACTGCTTATGTAATTCTTAAATTATTTCTTGCAGGTGAAAAAGACAGAAAAGAACTGGAGCTAAGAGCCAACCACTACAAAGATTCATTACCCATAAGATTACAAGCATATGAAAGATTGGTAATCTTACTGGAACGCATTACACCCACCAATCTTTTGCAGCGTGTAAATAAACCGGGCATGAGTGCGCTTGATCTTCAAAAATCATTGATAGCAAACATTCGTTTAGAGTTTGAACACAATCTCTCGCAACAAATTTATGTGTCGCCCGAAGCATGGCTGATGATCGTTCAAACAAAAGAAGAAATGGTTTCCATTATCAATCAGGTTGGTGCTGATAAGGCTGATTCTGCAACCGGAAAAGATCTGAGCCGCGGTATTCTTGAATATTTTATTAAGACCGAACAAATGATGCCTACTCAAAAAGCACTTGATACTTTGAAAATGGAAGTGAAGAAAATTTATTGAGTTGGTTTTCACATTTAATGTCATCCTGAGTTTATCGAAGGACACCATTTTTCATTTCAATACCTTTGCTTCGAAATTATTTTGATTATGGAGGGGAAATCTTCTAAGAGTATTAAGAAGGAAGAAAAGAAAATCTTCACCGATTCGGGTATTGAAATTCAACCACTGTATTTAAATGTTGCGCAGCAACAGAAAGAAATTCCCGGTGAATTTCCTTTTACGCGAGGAGTGCATTCGTCAATGTACCGCGATAAACTTTGGACAATGCGGCAATATGCAGGATTCTCCACTGCCGAAGAATCAAACAAGCGTTACCACTATTTACTTAATCAGGGAACTACAGGTTTATCCGTTGCATTTGACCTTCCAACACAAATTGGATATGATAGCGATAATGAAATGGCTGACGGTGAAGTAGGCAAAGTAGGTGTTGCCATTGATTCACTCCTCGATATGGAAATGCTTTTTAAAGGCATCCCACTACAAGGTATTACCACTTCAATGACCATTAATGCAACTGCAAATATTTTATTGGCCATGTATGTTGCATTGGCAAAAAAACAAAATGCCGACTTAAAGAAAATTTCAGGAACGGTTCAAAATGATATTCTTAAAGAGTATGCAGCTCGCGGTACTTACATCTATCCGCCAAAGCCATCCATGAAACTGATCACCGATATTTTTGAGTATTGCTCCAATGAACTTCCGAATTGGAACACCATTTCAGTTTCGGGTTATCACATGCGAGAGGCGGGTTGCACAGCAGTGCAGGAAGTTGCATTTACACTTGCTGATGGGAAAGCATATTTAAAAGCAGCCATTGCAAAAGGTCTTGACATCAATGTTTTTGCAAGAAGAATTTCTTTCTTCTTCAATGCGCATAATAATTTGTTTGAAGAAGTTGCAAAATTTAGAGCAGCAAGAAGAATGTGGGCAAAGATCACGAGTGATTTGGGAGCAACTGATCCGCGAGCGCAAATGTTACGCTTCCATACACAAACCGGTGGCTCAACTCTTACTGCACAACAGCCGATGAATAATATAGTGCGCGTAACCATTCAGGCAATGTCTGCAGTATTGGGAGGAACCCAATCATTACATACCAATGGTTTCGATGAAGCATTGAGTTTGCCAACTGAAACTGCTGCTGGTCTTGCACTTCGTACCCAACAAATAATTTCGCATGAAAGCGGAGTAACACAAACAGTTGATCCACTTGGCGGATCATATTTTGTTGAGCAACTTACGAATGATGTAGAAAAAGAAGCCTGGAATTATATTGCAAAGATTGATGCCATGGGAGGTGCAGTGAATGCAATTGAACAAGGTTTTATTCAGGAAGAAATTGCAGCATCGGCATACAGGTATCAAAAAGAGATTGAAGATGGTTCTAAAATTATTGTAGGAGTAAATCATTTTACAGCAACAGAAAAACCTTCGGCAAATGTTTTTAGAATTGATGATTCAATACGAATACTCCAAATCAATAAAATCAAAGAGTTAAGAGCAACCAGAAATCAATCTGCTGTTGAAACCATACTTTCTGTTTTAGAAACAAAAGCAAGGGCTGAAGAAAACGTTATGCCTTCTGTTATTGAAGCGGTAGAAAATTATGCAACCCTTGGTGAGATTGCCAATGTGTTTCGCAAAGTGTATGGCGAATACCGTGTGTAAAAAAATTATTTTCATTTAAGCAATTCTGATCAATAAGTGCGGAAATTATTTTTTCAAAATTCTTTCTGTTCCGCATTTATGTTGATTACATCATTGTATCTTCACTCACTTAATTAACAATGTTGATATCATCATGAAAATTAAATACAATTTACTGATTATTGCTTCTATAGAACCATTGATTGATAATGGTTTCAAAGGAATGCAATTTTCACTTTAATTGCAGATGCTTGATGAATCAACATTCCACGAGGGAGCAAAAAAAATACTCACGCCAGAATGCGAATTGTAATTTTCATGAGAAAGTCAAGAGGTGTAGATTATTTTTTTACGAAATTTTTTAGTCGATGTTTGTTCCCTTGTTGAAAACATTATTTTAATAAGAATTATTAACACCAATTTAGTCACCAACACCCAAACGAGAGAAATAAGATGAACAGATCCGCTGAAGAAGTATGGAAAAATTGTTTGAAGATTATTAAAGACAACGTTAATCAGCAGAGTTTTAAAACATGGTTTGAACCAATTAAGCCCATTAAACTTGAAAAAAATGTTCTCACCATTCAAGTACCCAGTCAGTTTTTTTATGAGTGGCTCGAAGAGCACTACATCAAACTGTTGCGTAAAACTTTACAACGTGAGTTAGACAAAAATGCAAAACTGGAATATCAGATTGTGATGGACAGCAGTACTTCACAAAAGGGACCTTACACAGTAAATATTCCTACAAGTAATACACAGGATACAAAGAATCCCGAAATGCTTGCGCCAATTGTATTGGGCAATCAGATCAAAAACCCTTTTGTAATTCCCGGATTAAAGAAAGTGCAGATTGATTCGCAGTTGAATGTGAACTATACTTTCGACACCTACATAGAAGGTGATTGCAATCGCCTTGCACGCAGTGCCGGATGGGCTGTTGCAGGAAAACCCGGAGGTACCTCTTTTAATCCGCTCGTGGTTCACTCAGGAGTAGGATTGGGTAAAACACATTTGATGCATGCCATCGGAAATCAGGTGAAAGCAAACTTCCCCGATAAAACGGTGTTGTATGTTCCTTCTGAAAAATTCACCAATCAGTTTATTGATTATTTGAAAAATAATTCGGTGAATGAATTCATCCACTTCTATCAAATGGTAGATGTGTTGTTGGTTGACGACATTCAGTTCTTCGCTAACAAAGACCGCACACAGGATATTTTCTTCCACATCTTTAATCACCTCAATCAATCGGGTAAACAAATTGTGCTTTCATCAGATCGCTCACCGCGTGATCTCGAAGGCATTGAAGAACGCCTGCTCTCCCGTTTTAAAATGGGATTAACAACTGATCTTGCCGTTCCCGATTTTGAAACCCGCATGGCAATTCTGGAAAAGAAAATGTATGCTGATGGAATTGAGTTGCCGCATGATGTAGTTGAGTTTGTTGCTTACAATGTAAGTTCAAATGTGCGTGAATTAGAAGGCGCATTGATCTCATTGCTGGCGCAATCTTCACTGAACAAAAAAGAAATTGATTTAGATACAGCGAAAAAGATTGTAAAGAATTTTGTGAAGAGTGTTTCGCGCGAAGTGTCAATTGAGTTTATACAAAAAACTGTTTGCGATTACTTTAATGTGCAGCAGGAAAAACTGAAAGAAAAAACCGGCAAGCGCCAGATTGTTCAGGCACGCCAACTCTCCATGTTTCTTGCAAAAAACTTTACCAAGAATTCACTCAAGGTAATTGGTAAACACTTTGGCGGTCGCGATCACTCAACGGTAATTCACAGTTGCCAGGCAGTAAGAGATTTAATGGATACCGATCGTGAGTTTAAAGATCAGGTAGGTGATATTGAAAAAAGAATTCAGTTAAGTATTACCTGAGAAAAATAAAATCAAAAAGTTAGGAGCCATCAGAAATTTTTTCTGATGGCTTTTTTTTGGAAAGAAAAATTTTCTAATTTTTTCATTTTCCCCCAACAAAAAAATCCGATGATCACTCACCGGATTTATTGTAGTCGGGGTACCTGGACTCGAACCAGGGACCCCCTGCTCCCAAAGCAGGTGCGCTAGCCAACTGCGCTACACCCCGAAAAAATATTTTAATTTAAGTTTCATAGTTCAAAGCAGGTGTCCCGCCTCCGGCGGGGCTACACCCCGAAAAAAAGATTTTGATTTTTAAAATTTGAATTTTCATTTATTGAACGGGCGCCAAATGTACTTCACACAAATTACAATTAACGAATAACGCTTTATAAATTTCTGCGGAGAGGGAGAGATTCGAACTCTCGGTACACTTTTACAGCGTACAACGGTTTAGCAAACCGGCCCTTTCGGCCACTCAGGCACCTCTCCGTTTTATTGTTGGCAAATGTAATAATTTCAGTCAACAGCTACGATTCTTCTCTGTTCAGTTCATCTTCCATTTCTTGTAATTCAAATTTTAAGGCCCCGCCCGACATCAATATCTCTCTAAAGGAGATGCCCAATGAAGTTAGCAAAAGCAGCAGTGAGAATCCAAATACAATGGTGCCGTAAGTTTCTTCACCAAAAAAAATAAGTGCAATGGAGCAAGTGGTAAAGAACAATGCGGCAATTCCAAATGCCTGCATATTTCGAATCAGTGTAATGCGGCTTCGCAGGTTATTGATTTGCTTTAAGAGATTGGCAGTATGCTCTTTCTGATACTGAGTTTTTAATCCTCTGATAAGACTTGCAATTGCAAGAAACCGAGTGGTGTAAGCAATGAGCAATAACGAAACAGTGGGAAAAAGAATCGAAGGTGTGGTTAAAGAAATTTCCATAAGAAAAAATTGCGTACAAAATTAAGAAGGAAGTAGAAGCATGCTTGTTATTTTTGTGGAATGAAGATTTCGTACAACTGGCTCAAAGATTATTTGGATTTTAATTCAACAGCCGATGAAGTTG
>JBKJNS010000445.1:0-6548 GCA_046593455.1 Chitinophagales bacterium
GAGTTCTACTTCTTCTTCGGGAGTAAGCAGGTCAACTTTTCCTATTTCCTGCAAGTACTTTTCAAGTGATTGTGACTCCCTGTTGGTAATTGATTTTGTAATTTTTAGCTGGCGCATGTATTTGGGGTTTGGTTTAGGGGATGGGCAAATATAAACTATCCTATGTGATAGAAATTCAGTTTCGAAATTTATTTTTGAATTAAAAAGTTGAGTTTCTTACTGCTGGAATCTGTAATAGTTTGGCAAATGCTTAATTGCACTACAAATTATTTCGAATATAAATTTTATTATTAGAGTGGAATTTTTACTTTGGTCGCATTACTTTATGAAAAAGAACCCAACAAAGAATAAAAAGTATCAAATGGAGTTTGCGATTAAATCGTCTCCGATTATTTTATTTCCATTTCTCTCCACGCCTTCAGGCATGTCGGTATGGTTTGCAGATAAGGTTGCAGTGCATCACAATCAGTTTGTGTTTACATGGGATAATGTGAGTGAAGAAGCTGAGTTATTGGAAATGATTGAAGAGGATGTTGTTAGATTCAGATGGAAAGACCACGACAAAAAAGAATACTTCGAATTTAAAATCACCAACACAGAAATTACCGACGACACCATTTTATTGATCACCGACTTTGCACCCGAAGAAGATTTGGATGATGAACAGCAATTGTGGGAAAGTCAGGTAAATGAATTAAAGAGCCGCCTCGGTGGCTTCTGATCGTGCATCCTTTATAACTGAAGACTGCTTTTTCATCAACAACGAAAAAACTTCAAAGCTCTCAGCAGCAAAAGTGTTTAGCTCATTTGTTTTCTTGAGAGGTAACCTTCTTGCCAATTTTAGAAAATCATGTTTTCCAAATAATTTTTCTAGATCAACGCTTTTCAGCTCTTTAAGTTTTACGTAATTGTTTTTTTCGAAATGATGATGCCAGGGCGAAACGTTAATGCAAATCCAAAGCTTCTGCTTTTTTATTTCATCTAAATTATTGAGAAGATATTTTTGGGCAAGTCTTGCTTCATTTCCCGAAACAAGAAAAGTGCAGCTTGCAAAATTTCCCCACCAAACCATTGTTCTTACTGCAAATAATTCTTCGGCATTAAATAATTTCGGGAAATCAAAGATCACATAAGGCAGGCCCAGGTAATTTTCACCTTTTGAAATTTTACCTGCAATAACATCGGTGTTTTTTGGAAATTTTATTTTTTGAAATGAAGATGACGAAATGATTTCGGTTTTAAACCTGTTCATTTGCTCAAATATCTTTTCAGTAATAAGTTTTTTTGAATTAAAAAACTGCTGATCTTTCAATAAGCGCATTTCCTTTTTCGAAAGTTTTATCTTTGGCAATTCATTTCTGCTTTCCTTTTTCTTTTTCATCTACAAAATATTGAATTAATTAAGGCGGCTGTGAATTTATAAGAAACATCAATGCTAAAATCAAAAAGCAGAGGCGGCGCTATCAAGCTTAGACGAATTGATGTTTATCTCATCACGTCTTTTATCGGGCCATTCATTGTTACATTTTTTGTTACCCTGTTTGTGTTATTCATGCAGTTCCTTTTTGTGTATGTTGATGATTTGATTGGTAAGGGATTAGAATGGACAGTAGTAACGCAACTTTTAATCTACGCACTCGCAAGCTTTGTTCCTTTGGCATTGCCTCTTGCTATAATGCTTGCATCCATGATGACCATAGGAAATTTAGGCGAACAATATGAACTTACTTCTCTCAAGTCTTCAGGTGTTTCGCTTTGGAGAATTATAAGGTCTCTTATTCTGTTTTCAATACTGCTTTCAATTGCAGCATTATTATTTTCAAATTATGCGTTGCCTGTTGCTAACCTTAAATTCCAATCATTGATGTATGATATCAGGCAGCAGCGCCCGGCAATAAATATCAAGCAAGGTGTTTTCTATAATGAGATTGATGGATACTCCATTCGTGCAGGAAGAAAAGATGATCAGTCGCAGGTATTGTATGATGTCTTAATTTATGACCACACACGCGGCAAGGGAAGTGAATACGTAATTACTGCAAAAAGCGGAAGAATGTTCTTGACTGAAGATAAGCGGTATCTGATACTTGAATTATTTAATGGTGAACAATATGAGGAGCTTAGTTCGTCAGCAAGACCAGCTCAAAAATATGAGCAGGTAAGAGTAGGTTTTAAGGAATGGAGAAAAGTCTTTGATCTTTCTGAATTTGCTCTTAACAGAACCGATGAAGGATTGTTTAAAGAAAACTATCGCATGCTTAACCTGCGGCAATTGCAGGGGACGATTGATACCGCTAAAATAGAATTGGCAAATGAAAAAGAAAATGCGATTGTTTTTTCAAAACCGTACTTCGCATTCAGAAGATTTAATGTTGATAGTGTTGCAGCAAAAAATAAAGTTTCGGATTCGGTATTTACTGAGCATACTGTTATTGATTCTGCAACCATTGTTTCTAAGGCGCTAAACACGGCAAGGAATATGAAATCATACATTGATTTTGTAAGTAAAAGTGCTGAAGGAAAAATTCAGGTTTTACGCCGGTTTGAAATTGAATGGTGGAGAAAACTTACCTTGTCATTTGCATGTTTTGTCTTGTTTCTTATTGGTGCATCACTTGGTGCAATTATTCGCAAGGGTGGTTTTGGATTGCCTTTCGTTATCTCAATTATTCTATTTGTAATTTTTTACATTCTTTCAATTGCCGGCGAAAAAATGGCAAGAGAAGGCGTGCTTTCTTCTATGCAAGGAATGTGGTTCGCTTCAATGTTTCTGTTACCGCTGGCAATATTTTTAATGTACAAGGCCAATCACGATTCAATTTTATTTAACACCGAAGCGTATAAAAGTTTCTTCCAAAAAATATTTAAGAAAAAAAATACTTCAGCAAAATAGTCTTGTTCAATATTTTTTTAACTGAAGTTTATGTTCCGAAAAAAGTTTTTCGTCAACATAAAAAAATCCACCTTAAACTTCTCTGAAATGTGCAATCATTTTATTGGTGGTTGGTGGTAACTGAAATGGAAATTAATTTTTTGCCTGTTGGCATCGCTGATGGTGATTGCAAAAGAATTAGGAGGTACAAAATTCAAGAAAGAGAGAAGAGGGAAAAGTTTCATTCAAACAGTTTTCGCATAAACGAAAGTTGAAGGTGCTTATTAAAGGAAATGAATACCGAGTAAAAATTAATTCCTACCCATTTTGTTTCTGCTTGCTATAGATTTTATACGAAGAAATTTTATTGTGGTGAAGGAAATGTTTAATGCTTGTTCCAAGCACGCCTAAACCATAAGTAACACTACGGCTGAAATTGATGGATGAAGCTTCTTCAAAATATTTGGTGGGGCAGGTTACTTCAGCGATTTCAAAACCTGCCATAAAAATTTGCGATAACATTTGATTGTCAAAAACAAAATCATTCGAATTTGCATGGTAGTTAATTGCATTCAAAACTTCTTTTGAAAAAGCGCGATAGCCGGTGTGGTATTCCGAAAGTTTTTGACCGATCAAAATGTTTTGTGAGAAAGTAAGTATGCGGTTGAAGAAATATTTATACAGCGGCATGCCTCCGCGCTTGGCACCGCCGCCTAATATTCTTGACCCAAGTACTACAGGATAAACTTCATTTGCGATAATCGAACTCATTGCTAAAATAAGCTTGGGAGTGTATTGATAATCGGGGTGCAGCATGATCACAATATCAGCGCCGATGGATAGCGCTACATCGTAACACGATTTTTGATTGCCGCCATATCCTTTATTTTTTTCGTGAATAATGATGTGATGGATACCAAGCTGCTTTGCTACCGCAACCGTATCATCGGGGCTGGCATCATCCACTAAGACAACTTCGTCAACAATATCGAATGGGATTTCAAGATACGTTTGCTTTAATGTTTGAGCTGCATTGTAAGCAGGAAGTACAACTACAATTTTTTTATTGTTAAGCATTGCGTCAAAAATAGTTGAGAATATTTGTAGGAAGTAAATGAACTAGAATCTTGAGTACGGCAACCTGAAAAATAACCAGCTCATCTACTTTGGCAGTTTAACGGCCGATGCTTGCGATAGAAATTCTGCTACTGCTTCATTTCCCCTTTCACCCAAAGAGACTGTGTAGTTGGTAACATAAAGTTTGATGTGCTGCCACATTACTTCTTCATCCATTGACTGCGAATATTTTTTTACAAAAGGAATCACTTCATCAGGATTATTAAAAGCATATAAAACACTTTCGCGTATGAGCGAAGAAACTGTTGAGATAATATTTTCAGGGAGATTTTTATTTGCAGCAATGCAACCAAGCGGAATGGGTAAACCGGTTGCTTGTTCCCACAGCTCACCGAGATCAACAACTTTTTTTAAACCACGCTTTTCAAAAGTAAATCTGTTTTCATGAATGATAACACCGAGATCAGTTGTGCCATTGAGCACGGCATCTTCCACTTCCGAAAAAAGCATCTCTCTTCTGTTTTTTGCTTTTGGAAAAAAGAAACTGAAAAGAAGGTTTGCTGTGGTATTAATACCGGGGATGGCAATGGAACATTTTGAAATCTCTTCTGCAGAAATATCTCTTTTTGAAATTAATAGTGGCCCGCAATTATTTCCAAGAGCGCTGCCCGAATCAAGTAGATGATAAAGGTGCTGCACATGAAAGTAAGTTGCAAAACTGAGTTTGGTAATATCTAATGAGCCTGCAAAAGCTTTTCGGTTCAACGATTCTACATCTTCAATTACCGGAAAAAATTCAAGGCCTTGTGTGGCAATCTTATTATGAAGTAAGGCGTAGAAAATAAAAGTGTCGTTAGGACACGGTGAAAAACCAAGCGTAAATTTCATAAATCAAAATATGGATTCCAAGTTAAAGGTAAAACACTTTTATTGTATCTGTTGATTTCTTGATTTCCCAAATAATACCCCTCTTAATGATTCTTTTACTTTTGAAGAAATAGTATAAAGTGACTGAACCTAAAATTGTTCTCGCTTCGAAATCTCCCAGACGACATGAGTTGTTATGGAACATGGGAATTGAATTCACGTTAATGGTTCCCGATGTAGAAGAAACTTACGCTGATGATTTGCCGGTACGAATGGTGCCTGCTTTTCTTTCCTCAAAAAAAGCAAATGCAGTTGCTGATTATATCAGTCAAGATCAATTGATCATTGCTGCCGATACTGTTGTTTTGTTGAATGATAGAATTTATGGCAAGCCTGCTAATGAAGCAGAAGCGATTGAAATGTTGCAAATGCTTTCGGGAAATATGCATGAAGTGATTACCGGTGTTACTATTAAATCAAAGGAAAGAGAAATAACTTTTGCAGAACTCACCAGAGTATATTTTGGAAGACTAAGCAATGAAATGATTTTGCATTACGTAAGAAAATATCATCCATACGATAAAGCCGGTGCATACGGAATTCAGGAATGGTTTGGCTATGTTGCCATTGAAAAGGTTAATGGCTGCTTCTTTAATGTAATGGGTTTGCCTACCAGCAGACTTGTGAAAGAATTAATTCCGTTTGGAATTGATGTTACAGCAAAGTGATTGCAATTATTTTTATATTGACTGAATGCAGAGTGATGATAATGCAATCAATTATTTCAAAGGTCGCGGTGCCCAGCTAAAACCACAGAATCGTTTTCAAAGATTAGAGTATGCACAAGAGCATATGGAAGCCATTGACGAAGAATTATTTTCTGATCCTAAAACAGAAATATTTTTTGAGCATCCCAAAAAAATAATTAACAAAGTTACCAGCCCCGATATTGGTTTGGATTATTCTATGAATCCATACCAGGGTTGTGAGCACGGTTGCGTTTATTGTTATGCGCGCAACACACATACTTACTGGGGATTTAATGCAGGGCTCGATTTCGAAAGCAAGATCATTGTAAAACCCGATGCGCATTTACTTTTGGAAAAAGAAATTTCAAAACCAAATTATGTGGTTAAGCCGATTATGCTTTCGGGAAATACGGATTGCTATCAACCATTGGAAAGGAGATTTGAAATCACAAAAAAAATTCTTGAAGTGATGTTGAAATTTAAACATCCTGTTGGCATCATTACAAAAAACAGTTTGATACTTCGCGATCTTGAAATTTTAAAACTGATGGCTGAAATGAATTTGGTTTCAGTAACCATTTCAATTACTTCACTTCGGGAAAAAACCAGAAGGATGCTCGAGCCGAGAACGGCATCAGTAAAGAAAAGATTAGAGACAGTAAAAATTTTAGCGGAGAATGGAATTCCGGTGAATGTAAATGTTGCGCCCATAATTCCATCAATTAACAGCGATGAAATTCCTGCAATCATCATAGCTGTTGCAGAAGCAGGTGCAAGCAGTGTGATGTACACAATGGTGAGATTGAATGGTGATGTTGCAATTATTTTTGAAGATTGGATTCGGAAAAATTATGCTGACCGCGCTGAAAAAGTTCTGAATCAGATCAAAGAAATACATGGCGGAACATTGAATGACAGCAGGTTTGGAAAACGAATGAGAGGAGAGGGGAATATAGCCGAAGCAATCAAACAATTATTTACGG
>JBKJNS010000225.1:0-5575 GCA_046593455.1 Chitinophagales bacterium
ACATTCAATTGGAATTGGTCTCGGATTATTTTTAGGAAAACCATTGGGAATTTTACTCGTTTGCTGGCTTATGTTTAAAATGAAAATTGTTGCAATGCCCGCTAATGTAAAATGGAATCATTTGCTCGGCATGGGGTGCATGGCAGGCATTGGTTTCACCATGTCAATATTTATTACAGGACTTGCATTTGAAGATGATGTGCACATTCAATCTTCGAAGATGATGATATTGATTGCATCACTTTGTGCAGGATTGGTTGGATATTTAATTTTGGGAATGAAGAGCAGAAGTAGTTAAAATTCAAAACACAAAATTCAAAATTTTTTCATTACCTAATATCCCTCACCAACATCTCAATACTTTTTTTTCCGTTCCATTCATTTTCTTCAAGCGTATAACAAACATCGAATGGTTCGCCGCTTTGAACTTTTGCAAATTTCTCTCCCATTCCAAAAGCAATTCCATTCAATTGCTTTTCATTTTTCTTAACCGAAAGTTTAAGATGATCATTACCAACAACTTTACTCCACTTAGTATCTACCACACCATAAGTTGCAAACACCGGTTTCATATTCATTGGACCAAATGGTGCAAACTGATTTAAGATATTGTAAAATTTTGGTGTTACATCAACGGGATCAATCACTGCATTAATTTCAATTTCCGGTGTAAGCATTTGCTCGGTGATGGTTGATGCAACTACTTTTTCAAACTTAATTTTAAATGCTTCAAGGTTTTCAGGTTTCAAAGAAAGACCTGCCGCATACATGTGTCCGCCAAATTGTTCTAACAAATCACTGCAAGAATTAATTGCTTCATACACATCGAACCCTGCGACAGAGCGCGCCGAACCTCCGATCATTCCATTTGATTCGGTAAGAATTATTGTTGGCCGGTACCAGGTTTCAATTAAACGTGATGCAACAATACCAATTACGCCTTTGTGCCATTCGGATTTGTAGAGAACAGTAGTTCTTTTTTTAGCTTCTTCAGGATCACCCTCTAACATCGCTTTGGCTTCGAGCGTAATTGTTTTATCAAAATCTTTTCGGGTAAAGTTGTGGTCGTTGAGAACTTGTGCATTTGAAGTTGCCTTATCAACTCCCGAAATCAAAAGTTGCACTGCATGTTTTGCATCGTCCATTCTTCCCGCAGCATTAATGCGCGGACCAATTTGAAAAACAACATCAGAAATGGTGAGTGCTTTTTTTGCAGCATTCAATTCAATCAGCGCTTTCAATCCTTCACTTGGATTACTGTTTATTTTTTTCAAACCGTAAAATGCAAGCACCCTGTTCTCCCCTGTTATATGCACAATATCAGAAGCGATACTTACTGCAACAAAATCGAGGTACCTGTTTACCTTATCGTAGTGAATGTGTTTTCTTTTTGCAAGTGCCGAAATCAGTTTGAATCCGATTCCGCAACCACTTAATTCTTTATAAGGATAATCACAATCTTTTCTTTTAGGATCCAACACAGCAACAGCCTTTGGCATTTGATCACCCGGCAAATGGTGATCGCAAATAATAAAATCAATGTTGCGCTCATTTGCATAATCAATTTTATCATTTGCTTTAATGCCGCAGTCAAGCGCAATCACGAGTGAAAATCCATTCTCTTTTGCAAAATCAATTCCCTTAAAAGAAATTCCATAACCTTCGGTGTAGCGATTGGGAATATAATAGTCGGCATCAACTTCATGTTCTTTGAGAAATGAAAAAACAGTTGCTACTGATGTTGTTCCATCCACATCATAATCGCCATAGACTAATATTTTTTCTTTGTTGTTGATTGCAGAAATAATTCTGTCAATCGCCTTATCCATATCCTTCATTAAAAAAGGATCGTGCAGGTGTTCAAGCAGCGGACGGAAAAATTTCTTTGAATCTTCGTAATTATAAATTCCGCGCTGCACCAGCAATTGAATAAGAATAGAAGGAATCTGAAGTGCTGCTTGCAACTGCTGCACTTTTTCATTATCAGTTTCTTTGATCGCCCATCTTTTTTCCATAATTATTCTTCAACAACTGCTTTACTGTTTTTTATTTTGAATTATTCAACTGCTCCCATTGCCACGCCGATTGCATCATTTGTTCCAGTGTTCTATTTGCTTCCCACCCTAATTTATTTTTTGCTTTTGAACAATCAGAATAAACAGCAATTGCATCGCCTGTTCTTCTCTCACCATTTTTAACATTCAACTTTTTACCAGATGCTTTTTCAAATGCTTTGATCATTTCCAAAACAGAAACACCATTACCTGTTCCCAGATTCATGATATCGTTGCAAGCAGTTGCATCTTCAAGACCCATTAAATATTGCAACGCGAGTAAATGCGCATTTGCAATATCCATTACATGTACATAATCGCGAATGCAGCTTCCATCGCGAGTTGCATAATCAATTCCATTCACAACAAATTGTTTCTGTTTACCTATTGCAGTGCGGGTAATTGCCGGAACAATGCTGGTTGGATTTTCTGTAAGCACCTCACCCAATAAGCCTGAATCATGTGAACCGGCAGGATTAAAATAGCGGAGTTTCAGAGATTTGAAAACATGTGTTTGCATCATGTCATCAATCATCATCTCACCAATATATTTGGTTCTTGCGTAAGGTGATTCTTGTTTGATCACCGGCGTATTTTCAGTTACAGGCAATTCACTAATGTTACCATAAACTGAACTTGAAGAAGAGTAAACAAAATGCGGAACATTAAACTCGCGAACACAAAGCAAAACATTCATCATCGAACTAATGTTGTTTGCATAATACCTCATTGGCCGGAAGACTGATTCGCTTACGCTCTTAAATGCAGCACAATGAATAATTCCATCCACCTTATCGAGGCTAAGCAAAACAGCTCTTAACGCTTTTAGATTGCAGAGGTTGATTTTAAAATTATGAACTTCTTTGCCTGTAATTTTTTTTATACTCTCCGGTACATTTTCATTTCCGTTTTCCAAACTATCGATGCTGAAAACCTGATAACCTTTTTCAAGCAGAGAAACAATGATGTGACTCCCGATGTAACCGCAGCCACCTGTAACAATTATTTTCTTCATATAGAATTATAAATGCAGTTTAAATTTTTTTTTAAAAATTGCCTGATTCAATTGTTTGTTTCAATCCTTCTTCGAGTGAAAGAAGTCCTCTGTTCAAAAGCATTTTCATTTTTGAATTGTCGGGCATACGGCGGATCATATCACCTTCTTTTAACGGCGGACAATGAACAATTTTTGATTTTGAATTGGTGAGTTTGATAATAGTTTTTGCTAATTGAAGAACAGTTTTTTCTTCATGATGACCTACATTCACTACCTCATTTAAAAATTTCTGGCTGTTGAATGCACCTACAGTTGCTTCAACATTATCATCTATAAAAAGAAATGTGCGGGTTTGTTTTCCATCTCCATGAATTGGAATTTCCCTGTTATGCAATGCTGCTCTTATAAATTTTGAAACCACAAAATCTGCCGATTGCTTTGGTCCATAAGTATTGAAATACCGGAAGATGGTATAGTTTAAACCAAATTCTTTGTGATAAGATTTAAGAAATGATTCACCAACATTTTTTACCACTGCATAAGGTAATCTCGAATTAAGCGGAGTTGTTTCCTCATTCTGCGGAAGCTCAACAGGCTCACCGTAAACTTCTGATGAAGAGGCAAAGTAGACACACTTTACGCCTGTGTTTTTCGAAAGCTCTAAAATATTTTTTATGCCATCAATATCATTGAGCACCATTACCGGGTGGTTCAAAGTTCTTTGCACACCCACTACTGCAGCATAATGAAAAATATAATCGAACTGATACGAAACCATTACCGAAGAAAGATCTGAAAAATGATTTACATCGGCTTTAATAAAATGCCAATTTTTATTTTTCCTGGAAGGAAGTCTTTCCTTAGTTCCTGTTAAAAGGTTATCGAGAATCACCACATAATTATCCGGGTTTTGAATCAAACGTTCGGCAAGCGCACTTGCAATAAACCCGGCACCACCTGTAATCAGAATCTTTGGCATTTGTTAAACGTGAAATGTGAATGTTTCAAAATGTAATATGTAATACAAAAATTCAAAACTCAAAATTCAAAACTTTTATCCGCCGAAGTTTTGAAGAAGGCGGACAGAAACCTAAACTCATTTAAGCAAGTCAAGCAACGATTTGCCGTAGCCGCTTTTTATTAATGGTTCTGCTAAAGCGGCAAGTTGTTCGTTGGTAATAAATTTTTTTCGCCATGCAACTTCTTCAATGCAACCGATTTTTAATCCTTGTCGATTTTCAACTACTTGTACAAATTGAGATGCGGCCATAAGCGAATCAAATGTTCCTGTATCAAGCCAAGCAGTACCTCGATCGAGAATAGCAACTTTTAATTTACCACGTTTTAAATATTCTCTGTTCACATCAGTAATTTCCAACTCACCTCTTTCACTCGGCTTTACTGCCTTTGCGATTGACACCACATCATTATCGTAAAAATATAATCCGGGTACAGCGTAATTTGATTTAGGAACCGAAGGTTTTTCTTCAATTGAAATTGCATTGTTGTTCTCGTCAAATTCAACCACACCATATCGCTCAGGATCCGAAACATGGTAGGCGAAAATAATTCCACCATCGGGTGCGGTGTGGTGTTCGAGAAAAGTTCCTAAACCACTTCCATAAAAAATATTATCACCAAGAATCAATGCTACCTTTTCATTACCAATAAATTCTTCTCCAATAATAAATGCTTGTGCAAGTCCTTGGGGTTTGGGTTGTATGGCATATTTAAAATTGCAACCAAGTTTTTTTCCATCCCCCAATAACCTCTTAAAGCCCGGCATATCCTCAGTTGTTGAAATAATAAGTACTTCATTAATACCGGCCATCATCAATACCGACAGCGGGTAATAAATCATTGGCTTATCATACACCGGCATTATTTGTTTGCTGATGGCGTAAGTAACGGGATACAATCTTGTGCCACTACCGCCAGCGAGAATGATTCCTTTCATGAGGCGACGAAAATAAGAAATAAGGATATTGGATTTCGGAATTCGGAATTTTGATTTTTGGATTTGCCAATTAAATAAAGATTGGGGAGTCTTATATTTTTCAACCCATAAACAAATGAATATTCAATTTAAGAATCGAGAAGTTATTCAGAAAACCAGAACTCGAAACTCAAAACCCGAAACTCTAATCTATTCCACTGTTACACTCTTAGCCAAATTTCTCGGCTGATCTACATTGCAGCCGCGTAACAATGCTATGTGGTACGCAAGCAATTGCAATGGAATAACTGATAGCAATGGAGTAAGAGCCTCTTCTGTTTCAGGAATTTCAATTACAAATTCAGCGAGGTCTTTAATTACTTTATCACCTTTGGTTACTACGGCGATAATTCTTCCTTTGCGTGCTTTAACTTCTTGAATGTTGCTAAGAATTTTATCATAAGGGCCACCCTTCGTTGCAACTACAACAACAGGCATTTGTTCATCAATCAAAGCAATGGGGCCGTGTTTCATTTCGGCACCGGGGTAACCTTCGGCATGTATGTAAGAAATTTCTTTCATCTTCAA
>JBKJNS010000322.1:0-3889 GCA_046593455.1 Chitinophagales bacterium
TCGGTATTTGAATCGTAAATGAAATAATCGAAATCAATATCGAGGCTGGGGTAAGCCAATTCGGTTCTCAAATAAAATTCGAGCGAATTGCATTCAATTTTATCATTGATGTTAAGCCTGAATTTTCTTGAAGAAATTTTACTTGCCGCATTTAGCGCTGCAAAAGAATTCGTTGACGAGTAATCAAGATGCTCTGCAACTCTGCGAAGTGAAAGCATAACTGCCTGATCAAAATTTGATTCTTTAACCTGCAAAGCTTTCTGCAACCAAAAGATTTGTGTAATGAGTGCTCCGGTAATTGAAACCACACCAAGTATGAGTACCAATCTTAATGGTGACTTTTTCATTGAATGTAAAGGTAGATTTTACCGAAGGATTGCAATGCAAAGCGCACTGCTAATTGAAAAGAAATTATTCTTTAACTAAAAGCCTGAAACCAACACCATGAACATTTTCAACTTCTATTTCATTGTCTTCTTTAAGGTATTTGCGAAGGCGGGAAATAAAAACATCAAGGCTTCGGCCTAAAAAATAATCATCGGAACCCCAGATTTGTTTGAGTAGTTCCCCGCGTTGAACCAACTGATTTTTCTTTATAGCAAGATAGCGCAATACTTCTGCTTCACGCATCGTAAGGGTTGTAGTATCGCTATTAATAGAAAGTGCAAGGTTGCCAAAATCAAGTTTGTATTTGCCGATGTTAAATAGCTGAGGAATTTCAACAATTGGAATTGTTTGGCTTCTTTTTAAGAAGACTTCGATCTTAAAAATCAACTCATCCATGCTGAAAGGCTTAATGAGATAATCATCGCCTCCGATTTTAAATGCAGCAAGCTTATCGTTAAGCAATGATTTTGCAGAAATAAAAATGATCGGTATCTGCTGGTCTTTGCTTCGTATTTTTTCAACTACCACCATGCCATCCATATTTGGCATCATCACATCAGTAATTATGATATCAAATGATTCTTTAGCAAAAAGATTCAAAGCTTCTAAACCATCCTTACAATTGCTTACCTGATATCCTTTTCTTTCAAGATTGTCTTTGATCACAAAAGATAGATTTGAATCATCTTCAACAAGAAGAATATTTGCTTTATTTTTTTTCATTAACCCGGAAAATATATTTTAAAAGGATGAAATTTTCAAGAACAACTAAAATGTTGTAAGTGAGAATCAGGCATAAAATAATTCTTAGCCAAAAGTTTTCACACTTACGTAGCTGCAAATTTACTTTGGCGGGGGAATTAAAAATAAATTAATTGTTAATAAACTCACAAGTTTTAAATTGTAATGCTTGAAAAGTTGCTATTGGTGAATCACAGTAAACTTTTGAGCATGAATCAGGTTATCTTCTTTCACATAAATGAAATAAATACCTTCCATAAACTCACTTACATTGATTGTAACAGTTGATGAGTTGCTTAATTGATTTGAAGACAAGTAAATAATCTTTCTACCTACGGCATCATAAATATTAATTTCTGTTGTGCCAGATGTCGAAAGTTCAGAAACAAATAGAGCAGAATTGACAGGGTTTGGTGATATGTTAATTTCTGTAGAAGAAACATCCTTAATTCCGGTTAACAGATCGAGGATTGAACACGTAGTATCAGAAATTGCACACACTGAATCGTAAACTACTAAACATACATTGTAAAGTCCATCCATATCGTAAGTGTGAGAAGGAGCTTCATTACTACTTGTTCCCTGATCGCCAAAATTCCACTTGTAAGAAACTTTTTCATTTACAATTGAAGTGTTTGTAAAATAAACTTTCAAACCGACCGAACTGTAGGTGAAACTTGCAATTGGTGGTTCCAATATCTGGAGCAGGTAAGTATAAGTATCATAACAACCGTTGCTATTTTTTACAGTAAGAGAAATTTCGAATGTTCCTGTTGAAGTATAAGTATGTGTTGGATTTTGTGCCGATGAACTATTCCCATCGCCAAATTCCCAATTCCATGTACTTATAGTTGCACCTCCGCCGGGAAGAGATTGATCGGTAAAAGTTATCGGGCTATTCTGGCAGGCTCCTGCCGGAGCCATAAATGATGCAACAGGAGGGCTTCCAAGAAAAATTATATTTGATATTGAATCACTGCAATTTGCATCATTGGTAGTAACCAGTGTAACGGTATAAGAACCGGCAATAGAAAATTGATGTGTCGGGAATTGTTCCGATGAAAAATTTCCATCTCCAAAGTTCCATTCCCATGAAACGATTGAAGTACCGGGGGCTGAAACTGTTTGATCGATAAAAGAAATATCTGTTTCGGTGCACAATGTGGCTGATGAAGAAACAAATTGAGTTAACATGCATGCGATGTTATCAGGTGCTATACACTCTGCAAATTCCGAAGTGTTGCCAGCCGTATCGGTAACTGTTGCTGTAATTTTCCCGCTTAGGCCGCCCGAATAAGAAAAGTAACCACTGCTGTTTGCAGTTACTGAACCAACAATAGTCTTTCCTTCACAAAATGAGCAATCGTCATCAAGAAAAATATCAACGATTCCAAAAGGATAAGTAATCCCATTTACACCAATTGAATTGGCAATGGTTAATTCAGGTGGGCTAATATCTTCATTCCCATTTGAAAGTTTTAAACCGCCATTACCGCTTGTTTGAGAATTACAAAAAGTAGCGTTGCGCCTAATACTATTCTCTGAGCAAGTAGCATTGATGAAATAGATCGCTTCTTGTCCGTTATAAGCGATAATATTTCCTTCAAGATCTCCTTCACCGCCAATTAAGTTTCCAATACTTCCAAATGAAAAATAAATTCCCTGCGTTTCATTCCCTAAAGCTTCAATTCCATTTGTTTTAACACCAATATAGTTTCCTCTAAAGGTGCAATCAGCAAAACTTCCATAAATACCGGCCAAAGTATTGCCCGAAATAATATTTCTTTCAAAAACAGAATCGCCTCCAATATCAAGTGATGTGTTAAGTCCTGTGCCTCTTATTCCATAATTATTTGGGCGGGATATGTTTCCTGAAGCATCGGTTCCAATAAAATTTCCGTTTACATCGCAAAATGCAGAATTATCGAACCTGATTCCATAGTTATTTCCCGAAATTACATTGGCCGATGAAGAACTGTGCCCACCAACTGCTATTGCATAGCAATTAACGAGTTCAATTCCATGACCATAAGTACCGCTTGCGACATTTTGCGAAGTATCAACACCGATAAGGTTAGAAATAATAACAACGTGGTCGGTTGAAAAAACATAAATGCTCGCTTGAGTGCATTTGTAAATAACATTGCCTTTGTTTACGGCACCTATTTTTGCATAAGGATAATTAACAGTTATTCCCTGAACAAAGTTATTGATGAAAAAACCATAGATTTCGCATGAGTCTGCTTCTATATCGAAAGCTTCGGTTAATGAAACACTGTTAGTGAGCTGAATTTTTGTATAAGAAGATCCGAAGTATGCTCCTTTATTCTGTGTTGTAGCATCAATGATTACCTTGTCTTCGAGTGCAGGAAGATGTGAGCCCAAAGTAATTGTTCTGCTTGATACTGCACCATCAGGGATGTTGAATGTAATGGTATCAGTACCAAGATGATTGTTCGCATCATTAATAGCTGATCGAAGGGATCCCAATCCATTGCTTAAATTATTAAGAACAACATAGGTATTGGCGCTTGAATGAGTGATTAAAAGGGAGGCGCAAATAAATAACAGCAGATTTTTTTTCATATTCCGTTAAATAATTTAAAATCAGTTTTGATCCACAATAATTTTTTTAAAAACTATCCCTAAATCTGTTTCGAGCTTAATAAAGTAAATCCCGGAATTTAATTTGGGCAAGTTATATGAAGCTGTTCCGTTTTTCTCAATGCCGGAAGTTCTAAGTTCAATTTCTTCGCCAATA
>JBKJNS010000331.1:0-3309 GCA_046593455.1 Chitinophagales bacterium
CTAAAGTAGTTTCAGCAGGCCCTTCCATTGCCACCCTGTTTTAACTTGGTTTTATAACAAGAAGTTTGCTCCTCATCACTTTGAATTAGATTTGCTGTTGAAGAAAACAGAGATGAAAAAATATTTTCGGTTTACAATCATATTCTCCATCATTGCTGTTTGCAGTGTTTCATGTTTAATCACGCAGCAGGCAAAAACAGGTGACATGCTTTTTCAGGAAAAGAAATACACTGAGGCCGCCACTCTTTTACAAACTGAATTAAACAAAGAACAAGACCCAAACCTTCGTTCGAAGAAAGCATTTATGATTGCTGATTGCTATCGCTTAAGCGGGCAAACAATACCTGCAGAAGAATGGTATCGCAAATCGAATGAGTTGAATGAAGATCAAAAAGCAAAGTTCATGTATGCCTCTATGCAAAAAGCCAATGAAAAATATGAGGAGGCAGTAAAAACTTTTACTTCTTACTTAAAAGAAAATCCATTTGATGAAGAAGTTAAAGATGAATTAGAAGCTTGCAACCAGGCAATTGAATGGAAAAAAGATGCTTCAAAATTTACGATTGAAAATGTGAGCGCACTTAACTCCAATGCATTTGATTATGCACCTGTTTTTTTTGTAAAGAATTCCATCGCCTTTACCAGTGACCGTGCTGATGCTGCTGGCACTGCTACTTATGGATGGACCGGCGAAAAATTCAGTGACTTATATTATTCTAACCGCGATTCAAAAGGAAACTTTGGTGTGCCACAACCTTTAAGCGATAAAATAAATTCTGATTTCAATGAAGGCACGATTTCTTTCAATAAAGATTTTACTGAGTGTTTTTTTACAAGATGCGGCAGTTCATTAACAGTCAATGATTATTGCCACATCTATTCTTCGATAAGAGATAATGATGAGTGGAGTGATCCGCAATTGATTCCCATCTTTAATGATTCATGCAATGTGGTGCAACCATTTTTATCGGCGGATGGAAAAGAATTGTATGTAGCCTCTGATGTTGATGGTGGATATGGTGGTAAAGATTTGTACATGCTCACAAAAAATGCAGAAGGAGAATTCACCAATGCTCAAAATCTTGGACCAGCAATCAATACCACCGGCGACGAAGTTTTTCCTTACCTCACTGCTGACGGAAAATTATATTTTGCTTCCAATGGTCAGGCCGGCATGGGTGGATTAGATCTTTTTATTGCAACAAAAGTTAATAAGCAATGGGGCAATGTTCAAAATCTTCGCTCGCCAATTAATTCAGGTGCCGATGATTTTGGAATACTTCCTGAAAAAGTCAGCACAGCAGATCAATACAAAATAAAATCGCAGGGATATTTTGTAAGCAACCGGCCTGGTGGAAAAGGCAAAGACGACATCTACCATTTTATAGAAGCTAAAACAAAAGTTTTTTTACTCAAAGGCGATGTGGTTGAAAAGAAATTTGAAAAAGAAAATGATCCTAACAGCAAGGTTATTGAATTTATACCAATGCCTTCATTGGAAATTGTGCTTAATGCAGTTGATGAAAATGGAAATGCGATTGCAAACACACTTCAGAAAACAAAAGCTGATAAGGATGGTAAATTCAAATTCACAGTTGAAACAGATAAGAACTATAAAGTGACAGCATCGAAGGTTGATTACTTTTCTAAATCTGAAATCACGAACACAATCGGTTTTATCAAAGTTGATAAAGACACAGTAACAGCAACGGTGAGAGTTATACTAGATAAAATTTATAAGAACGTGCAGGTCAACCTCAGCAATATTTATTACGATTACAACAAAGCAAACATTCGCCCCGATGCAGCAATTGTACTGGACACGCTCGTAACTTTACTTAAAGAAAACCCGGGAGTAAAAGTTGAATTGGGTTCGCATACCGACTCGCGCGGACAAGATGCTTACAACATGCGGCTTTCTCAGTCACGTGCACAATCTGTGGTTGATTATCTGGTTGCAAATGGAATTGATGCTATACGCTTGACGGCAAAAGGGTATGGCGAAACACAACCTGTAAATAAATGTACGAACGGGGTTAAGTGCAGTGAAGAAGAGTTTCAGAGAAACCGCCGTACGACTTTTAAAGTTACTTCTGCAGAATTCACAATTGAATCTTCTACGCCTGAAACAATTGTGCAGGATTCATCGCTGATTAATAAATAGTAATGATGAATTTGTAACAAAGTGTACAATTCAATTTCATTTGTGGAAAATGGAAATACGAAAAATAATTATTGCTTTCGTTTAAAGATCAACTTTGTATTGTTCAAGTATTATGAAATCAAACAAGAAATTCTTTTTCACGAATCTTCGCAAAGGAAAAATCCCTGCTTTCGTTAAAAACAAATACCTGATTGCTGTAGCAGCATTTTTGATCTGGATGTTTTTCTTTGACCGCAATGATGTTGTTTCTCAATTTCAATTAAGGATGAAACTTTCAGACTTGCGTGATAAAAAAGATTACTATCAGGAACAGATTGCTCTGGTTAAAAAAGAAAAGGAGGAATTACTTACCAACCAATCTTTGCTCGAAAAATTTGCAAGAGAGCAATACATGATGAAGAAAGATAATGAAGATCTTTTTGTGATTGTACAGGAAAAGAAAAAATAATTTATTACAAAAAAAAGCCGGACAATTTTTTATCCGGCTTATACTCTGAATCAAATCTTTTAATCTTCCTCTATTTCTTTTCCACTGATAACAAAGATGAATAACTTTTGTCTGCAACTTTTAGCTCCACTAAATAAATTCCTGATATTGTATTCTCAGGCAAATTGATTTCTTTGGCTTCATTTCCCCAGTTAAAATGAGTGGTATAAACAACTTGCCCGATAATATTTTTGATTTCAACTTTTACTTCTTCCCCAATAAAACTTTGATCAATGCGCAGTATAAATTTTCCATTATTTGGGTTGGGATAAACGCTGAACAAAACACCATTGCTTTTTTCATCACCATTTAATTTGCAAGATGATGTAACTGCAACGGCAGCAGAAGTTTTCGCGCATCCATAAGAGTTCGTCACCTTTACAGTGTAGCTTCCTGCTGCAGTTGCATTATAGGTCTGATTGGTTGCACCGCTGATCTTAATTGCATTCAAAAACCACTTATAAGTGTATCCATCACCGCTGTTTGCCTGAAGGGTAACTGTGCCCGCACTGCAAATATCAAGGTTGTCAAGAGCTATAATTGTTGCTGTTGGTTTTGGGTTTCTCGTTAATGCAGTTGCAGGAGATGTTGCAGAACATCCGTTTTGATTGTTGATCTGCACCGTGTAATTACCACTTTCATTTCCCTTAGATGTATA
>JBKJNS010000470.1:0-3407 GCA_046593455.1 Chitinophagales bacterium
AATTCAACAAAAACGAAGATGCAAACCTGTTGCTGATGAGTGAAGTGCGGCAGCGTTTGGAAAAAATAAAACTCGGCGGCGGAAAAAAAAATATTGAGAAGCAGCATGTGAAAGGAAAACTCACAGCACGAGAGCGCATTGAAGCACTGCTTGATAAAGACACACCACAATTTGAAGTTGGTGCATTCGCTGGTTTTGAAATGTATGAAGAGCAAGGCGGTTGTCCTTCTGCAGGTGTTATTGTAATTATTGGTTATGTTGAAGGAAGACAATGCATTGTAGTAGCCAATGATGCCACTGTAAAAGCTGGAGCATGGTTTCCGATTACTGCAAAAAAGAATTTGCGCGCACAGGAAATTTCAATGGAGAATCGGTTACCGATTATTTATCTGGTTGACAGTGCCGGAGTTTTCCTTCCCATGCAAGATGAAATTTTCCCCGACAAAGAACACTTCGGAAGAATTTTTAGAAACAATGCGAAGATGAGTTCGATGGGCATCATACAAATTTCTGCCATCATGGGAAGTTGTGTAGCAGGCGGCGCTTACTTACCTATTATGAGTGATGAAGCAATGATTGTGGAAGGAACAGGAAGTGTTTTTCTTGCTGGCCCTTATTTGGTGAAGGCAGCAATTGGTGAAGAGGTGGATTTGGAAACTTTAGGTGGCGCAACTTCCACTACAGAAATTTCGGGTGTAACAGATTTCAAATGCAAGAATGATCAGGAGTGCATTGATCGCATTAGAAGTATCATGAGCAAATTGGGTGATGCAAACAAAGCAGGGTTCAATCGCAGTAAATCTTCCTTACCAAAAAAAAATGAAAAAGAAATGCTGGGAATTCTGCCAACCGATTCGGGTCAGCAGTATGATACTTATGATATCATTGAAAGATTAGTTGATGATTCTGCGATTGATGAATACAAACCCGGCTATGGAAAAACAATTATCTGCTGCTATGCGCGCATTGATGGATGGGCGGTTGGTATTGTTGCGAACCAAAGAAAATTGGTGAAGAGTAAAAAAGGCGAAATGCAATTCGGTGGTGTAATTTATTCCGACTCAGCAGATAAAGCTGCGCGCTTTATTATGAATTGCAGTCAGAAAAAAATTCCATTGGTGTTTCTGCAAGATGTTACCGGCTTTATGGTTGGAAGTAAAAGTGAGCAGGGCGGAATTATAAAAGACGGAGCAAAAATGGTGAACGCTGTTGCGAATTCAGTAGTACCTAAGATTACCATTGTAATGGGCAACAGTTATGGCGCAGGCAATTATGCTATGTGCGGCAAAGCTTATGATCCGCGAATTATTGTTGGCTGGCACACAGCTAAGATTGCAGTTATGGGAGGTTCACAAGCTGCAAAAGTTTTATTGCAGATACAAGAGAGTGCCATGAAGGCAAAAGGAATTGAAGTAACTGCAGAAGAAGAAAAAAAATTGTTGGATGAAATAATGCAGCGCTACGAAAAACAAACGACTCCGTTCTATGCTGCTTCGCGGTTATGGATTGATGCCATTATTGCTCCGCTCGAAACCCGCAAAGTAATTTCGATGGCAATTGAGGCGGCGAATAATGCGCAGATTGAAAAGCGATTCAATGTGGGGATTATTCAAACTTGAGAGAGATGTCGGATGTCGGATGTCGGATTTCGAATTGCGCATAAATTGGGTAAGCCAATCTGAATTATTCTCTTATTTTTACTTCAACAAAACCAAACCGCTTATGAAAAAAATTCTCCTCCTATCATTTTTTATTTTACCATTAATTGCTTCTTCACAAACAATTATTACTGATGATTTTGAAAGTTATGCAGAAGGCGATTTGCTTGCAGCAAATTCCGATGTGTGGACCACTTGGTCGGGCGGCATTGATGCAGAAGATGCACCTATAAGCAGTGATGAGGCGAGCAGTGGAATTAACTCTGTTCATGTTGTTGGTAATGTTGGACCAACAGATTTAATTCTTCCTTTCCCCGAAGATTATACCAGCGGAGTTTATGATTTTAGTTTGAAAATGTTTCTCAAGGAGGGTTTTGGCGGCTACTTTAATATTCAACAGAGTTCGGTGCCGGGTGTTGACTGGATGTTTGAAATATATTTTGATGATGCAGGTGGCGGCTATATTAATGCGGGCGGATTTGAATCAGCCTACTTTGAATACGTTCCTGAAAAATGGAATGATGTATTTATCAAGATCAATCTCACTGATGATGAAGCTCAATTATGGGTTAATTCCATTTCAGTTTATACATGGCAGTGGTCGCTTGGTGCACTCGGTACAAGCTATGTTAATGCAATGGGCGGCATAGATATTTTCGCTTATGCAGCAAATGCAGGCGATGCAGATTTTTATGTTGATGATGTTTCTCTCTCAAAGGGATTTGCAACTGGAATTCAAAATGAAAATGCTAACAATCAATTTCAAATTTTTCCTAACCCAAGCAATGGAGAAATTAATTTGATTACCAATAATTTTACAGCAGGTGAATACGAAATGCAAGTAGTGGATCTATTAGGAAATATTGTAAGCACAAAAAATATTATTCTTTCGGGGAATGAAAAAGAAAATTTAAACCTCAATATCGCAGCGGGAATTTATTATCTAAGATTATTGAATGGAAATATTTCGGTGATAAAGAAAATTATAGTTGAGTAAGAAATAACCTCAACTACCCCACTGATAACTCTTAAAATCCAATCCAGCTAAATGCAGTGCTCGATCTATCACAGTTGCTGCAAGCTCATCAAATGTTTTGGGTAAAGAATAAAATGAAGGAGTGGCAGGGCAAATAATTCCGCCGGCTTCGGTAAGCAATTTCATGTTGTTGATGTGTATGAGATTGTATGGTGTATCACGAATAACAAGAATCAGTTTTCTTCTTTCCTTCAGCATCACATCGGCGGCGCGGGTAATTAGGTCATCAGAAATTCCGGCGGCAATTCTTCCTAATGTTCCCATAGAGCAAGGGCAAACAATCAGTGCATCGTAGCCGGCAGAGCCACTGGCGAAGGGTGCAGTAAAATCATTTTTCTCATAAGTGGTAAAAGGAAGTTTGAGGTAATCTTCATTTCCCAATTCATGTTTCCAAACAAATTTTGCATTGTCACTCATCACCAATCCGAGTTTCTCGAACTGATCTTTCATTTCCAACACTTTATCAAAAAGTACCTTAGCATAAATACTTCCGCTTGCACCGGTTACTGCAATCACAATTTTCTTTTTCATACGTGCAATTTCAATTATTCTTTTTTAATTCCGATCTCGAACTTTGAATTTTTAATTTTATTTTTTGGTTCATCCTTCTTTACCCAATAAAGTTTTCAAAACATAATTTCTGTAACTCTCACCAATAGGTATTTCATGGTTTTGAATTTTCACCATGTTGCCCTCAATAGATTCAATTTTTC
>JBKJNS010000005.1:0-5033 GCA_046593455.1 Chitinophagales bacterium
TTGATCAATTCCGCGCTGCGTTTTAAATGCATGCTTTATTTCTTCAGCCGAATAGTTTTTCAAAATCATTCGCAGATCGCCGAGAATTTGTATACCGGCGGCATAAAGAGAATGATAACTATCTTTAATTTTATTTCGGGAAAAGAAGTTAGTGCGGTGCAATTAAAAATTCTTACATCACCTAAATTCAACCCTGTTAAAAATAATTTTGATCTTTAAATTACTTATACCTATTTTTGGTTAATCAAGTTGAAAACTATGCTACCAATTTTTCTTCTTTTATTTATTGCTGCTTTAACTTGCTCGGTCAATTATTACGCTTACACGCTTACACGCTTACACGCTTACACGCTTACACCGCCGCCGTTGGCGGGGCAGGCGCTTACACGCTTAAGCGAAACCATTGCTTCAACTTCTCTCGCATTATTAAAAAGCAAGAGAAAAAACTCCTCACAAGGAGAGCGATCTGCCTTGCAGATCTGGCTCACTTGAATCTGCAAGGTTTTTAAAACACTAATGGTGGGCTACAACTCCCCTCTCGCCGGAGCAGGTTGACGAGAAAAAAATACAATCAACTTTTCACCATGCATTTTTTTCGGTTTTTCTTTTTAATTTTTATCTTTCTTCTTCCTTTCAAAATTTGGTCTCAGAATATTGTGAGCAATGGGAATTTTGAAACGACTGGTGATTGCATAAACTATTTTTCTCAGCCCGAAGCTGCGCCGCCATGGTTTAACCCTACAGCATCTACACCCGATTATTATTATGGCAGTGGGGAATGTGGTTATAGTGCTTTTAATAATCCAAGCGGATTTCAATTACCACATTCGGGGAGTGCGTACGCCGGATTATGGGTATTCACTACAGGAGGCATTGGAACAAGGGAGTACATCGAACAAGAATTAATTAATCAACTTGATTCGGGTACTATTTATTCTGTTAGCTTTTATGTTTCAAGGGCTGAGTATTCAAGGTATGCTTCAGATAGAATCGGGGCGTATTTCTCAGAAGACAGTATTACCAGTACAAACTATCTCAATTTACCAGTCATCCCTCAAATTGAAAATCAATCGGGCAATATCCTAACAGATACGCTGAACTGGACTTTGATTAGCAATCTATTTATTGCTGATGGAGGAGAAAAATTTATTACGATTGGCAATTTCAGAGATGAAACACAAACACAATGGATTGATGTAAATCCTTTAAGCGGTTGGGGTTGTTCTTATTATTATATAGATGATGTTACTGTTGAAAAAGCAAAGGACGACTTCGTAAGTGAAGTGAAATTTCCATTGATAAAAAAAATTTTTCCAAATCCATTTTATGATCATGTTACCATATTACTTACAATTCCTTATGAAGCAAACAACTCCGACTTCTCGATACAATTGGATAATATTATTGGACAAAAATATTATCCATCTTTTAAGATTGTAAAAAATGGCAACGATGTAATCATCGAAATAGATAAAGTTAATTTGTGTAGTGGAACTTACTTGTTAAAAATTAAAACCGGAAATTATTCTGTGGTTGAAAAGGTGATTATTAATTAATCAAACTTTAATACAACGGAAAATGAAAAAACAATTTTTAAGGGCAATCTGCCTTATTATTTTTACTGTTCCATTTCAGAATTGCTTCGCGCAATATTGGAACGACAATGGAAATTCAGGTACCAATCCATCAACTAATTTCCTTGGTACTATTGATGCAACCGACTTAGTTCTAAGAACCAACAACACTGAGAAGCTAAGATTAAAAAGTGGTGGAAATTTAGGATTGGGAATAACCGCACCCAACTACCTTTTGCATTTGCACACAGCAACAACTGGTACTGAAGTGTTTGAACAATTTACCAATGGCACAACCAATTCAACTTCAACTGATGGTTTTAGAGTGGGTGTTAACAGTTCAAATAACGCTGAGTTGAGAATGTATGAGTCAGCGCCCATGACATTCTTTACAACTAGCCTTGAAAGAATGCGCATTACCGCCGGCGGCGATGTAGGAATTGGAATTACTGCACCAGCAAGACGACTTGACGTTGCCTCTGCCGGTTACCAACTACGATTAACTTATTCAACAAACGGATCTGTAACTGATTTGGGAACTAATGGATATGGGCAATTAATTATTGATCCAGGTGGCAGCACTCCTGCAGTAGGAATAAACCAAAGTACCAACGCTCTATTCGCAACATTGGATGTAAATGGCACTGCAGCACTTCGTGTGGTTGATCAGGATAATTCTCTTACAAAAATTTTAGTTTGGAATAGTGCAGGCAATAAAGAGATAAAATGGAAAGATGGTACTAACATGTTAACCACTTGCGGCGGAAGTATTGCGGGCTACTACTCCTTGTTTAGCAGTGCTACCACTGCATGCACGGGCCATATCTTTGACGATGGAGCAAATATTGGTGTTGGTATTTCAAGCGGCATATTGGGTAAACTTCACGTTGTACAAACAGATGTGAACAGCAAGTCAATTTATGCTACTAATACAGGTAACAGTAGTTACACAATGTATGCAACTAACACCGGCAGTTCGAGCTATTTGTTTTATGGAACCAATACAGGCTCTGCTTCAATTGGAGCCGATATTACTGCAAAAGGTTATGGAGTACACAGTGTTGCAAACGGCGAAGGCATTGGAGGATTGTTTGGTGTTTATGGTGTAGCAATTGGCTCAAGTAACACGGGAACTACAGCCAATACTCCCGGGAGCATTGGTGTTCACGGTTTCATAAACACAAACACACAATCGAGTTGTACTAACATTGGTGTTAAGGGACTTTCGGAAGTTGCTAAAGGTGCTACTACAACTAAAACCAATGTTGGAGTTTGGGGCGAAGCAAATGGCGGCGATTCTAACACCGGAGTTTATGGTGTAACAGTCGGCACTGGTGCTAATGATTGGGCAGGCTATTTTTCGGGACCTGTTACTATTACTGGTAACGGATTCGTGAATGGCACAACTCAGATTTTATCTGACGAAAACTTAAAAACCGACATACAGGATATTAATGATGCTGATGATGTATTGAGCAAACTTCATCCTGTAAAATATTTTTTCGGTAATGATGCTTATGCATATATGCATTTACCTCAAGAACAACAGAGTGGTTTACTTGCACAAGAAGCAAAATTAATATTACCGCAGATTGTGAAAGATGAAATGATTCCGGCTGTGCTTGATTCAAATGGAAATGTGATCAAAGAAGCTTTCAATGCTGAAACAGTAAATTACAATGCTCTCATTGCTTATTTAATCAGAGGTTATCAAGAACTGAAAGCAAAACAAGATGAATGTTGTAATGGTGGAATGCGCTTACAAGACCAAGGCAGCAATCCATCACAAACAATTAAAATTGTTTCTGAATCAATTGCACAGCTTGGTGATTGTGTGCCAAACCCTACCAGTGGCAACACAATTATCACAGTAAGGGTGCCTGAGAAAATCAGTGAAGCACTCATCATCCTCACCGATCAATTAGGTAATGAAGTTTTTAGAGAGGCAATTACCAATCGCGGTTACAGTGATTTGAATATTGAAACTTCGCAAATGGAGAATGGTATTTATCATTACTCTTTAATTACTGATGGACAATTAATTGGTACAAAACAGCTTGTGAAGCAGCATTGATTTTTTTCAATCCAAAACTAAAGCAGCCCCGAAAAAATCGGGGCTGTTCTTTTATTAAATTGAGTAACTAAATTTTTTAGGTTAAAGGAAAAAGCCGTTGATAAATTTCAACGGCTTTTTTTATTCCTCTATAAATCCTAAAACCCGTGCAAGGTCAATGGTTCTTTGATCAACTCCGCGTTGTGTTTTAAATGCATGCTTTATTTCTTCAGCCGAATAGTTTTTCAAGATCACCCTCAGATCACTGAGAATTCCGTATTGAAAAACACGTGCAATAATAAAATCAGCATGTTCACTTTGATTTAATTTATCAAAGTCAACATCCCAAAATGCTGTGTGGCTCAATTGAAGTTCCATCATGCAAACCTACCTGATTTAATTAAATGTTTCTTTCAGGGAAAACAACTTCAAAGTTATTTCGGGTTCTTTGAAACAAGATACCGCAGCATATCATCTATCGTTTCCTCGAGAGAAAATTGTTGTTTCCAACCCGTATCATTTTTAAGTTTCGAAGAATCGCCAAAGATGATGGGCTCATCACTGGGGCGCAAAAGTTTTGGATCAACCTGCACATTTAATTTTACGCCGGTTGCTTTTTCAATGATGGGAATAATATCTTTTACCTGATAAACTTTTTCGCCGCTCACATTGTAAACGTCGCCGGCATTTCCTTTATCAGCCAGCAGCAACATGGCATTTACTAAATCGCGCACATCGGTAATGGCTCTCTTGGTTTCAAGGTTTCCTGTTAAGAAAATATTTTGGGCACCATTCATAATATTAAATGCACGCTGCACAAAATCGCTGGTAACATCATTTGTTTTTCGCGAGCCGGTGGTATTAAAAATGCGCACACGAATGCAACGGATTTTAAAATTGTAATGGTATTGAAATGAAAGCAAGTCCTGCCCTACTTTGCTCACGCCATAAGGATGCATGGGTAAAAGCGGCACCGATTCTTTTACAGGAGTATTTTCGGGAGTAAGCGATGCACCATATTCTGCACTTGAGCAAGCCACCACAATTATGGGATCATAATCGGATTCTGTTAGCCGGATTTTTTTTACCGCTTCAAAAACGTTGATGGTGCCGCCGCAATTGATTTCCATGGTTTCATTTGGTTTCTCCCATGAAACTGTTGGATAACTCTGCGCTGCCAAATGAAATATTTTTGAAGGGCGGTATTGATTAATGATCTCATGAACTTTGTTTGCATCACGTACATCGCACTCCACTGCATTGCACAAATTCAAAATATCATTTAAGTCAATGGTAGGTTTATACCAGGTGCCAATAATTTTTTCTTTGGGTAAGGAATTTTTATAGTGATCGATTAGGTGCGAGCCTACCATGCCTGCCGAACCGGTAATTAAAACACAATCAGT
>JBKJNS010000078.1:0-10126 GCA_046593455.1 Chitinophagales bacterium
TTTCGAATGAAATAATATCCTGCACACAATAAGATTGCAGTGGTGAAATTGAATGAAGCATTAAGCGCAGGTAAAATCTGAATATCAAAACCAACTTTTAAATCAGGCGGTTTTAGATAAAATAAACTCAATACAACCAATGGGATAGCAACGGATGCAAGAGCAATCGCAATGTTGATGGAGCGGTCTTTCATTTTCTTAAGCCAACAAGTAACATTGCTAAATTGTTGTTGAGTGAATCACATTCATCTTTTTCCATCCCATTATAAAACCCGCGGATCATTCCCTTATCATCCACTAAAATCATTCTTGGTGTATGGGTAAATTCACTTCCTTTGCCACCTTCGGGCGTGTAAACTACAGGAACCTTAAATCCATCCTCTGCCATTTTCCAAACTGCTTCTTTTTCACCTCTGAGGAAATACCATTTGCCGCTTACTGCACCATAGTTAGCAGCATAATCTTTTAGTACCGAAACAGAATCACGATCAGGATCAACAGAAAAAGAAATAAACTTTACTTCAGAATTATTTTTAAATGTCTCCTGCAACTGCGCCATCGTTTTTGATAGATTAGGACAAACTCCATTGCAGTTGGTAAAAATAAAATCTGCTACATAAATTTTTCCCTTCAATGAATCACTTGAAAGCGTATCTCCATTTTGTGTTTCATATTTGAAAGCAGGCGCTGCCCAATAGGATTGAATCTTTTCTGACTTTTTAGGCAATGCATCGATTTTACCTTTGTAGTAATAATAGAAACCGAATGGAAATCCGAATAAAATTATAGCGGCAAAAACTTTTGAATAAATTGATCTCTTCATAAAAAAAATATCCCGGAAAAATTTATTTCCGGGACAAAGTAAAGTCAATTATAGTGATGAAATTATTTCGCCAATTAATAATTCTTCATGTGGTGCCAAGAGTTTCCTTCAGCTAAAAAAACTGCAAGGGCAAACATTAGAAAGCACAGAGGAACCAGAATCGTAATGATCATATACTTAACTTCAAATTTCAAGTGCATAAATATTGAAACAATAAAATATGCTTTGGCACAACTCATTAAAATATAAAATGTATTCAACACCATTTGTGGCAAAATTCCTGTGAGCGTAATAGCTGCAAGCACTTCAACAATAGTTACAATGGAGAGAATGATGGTTGTACGCATAATTACTTTTACAAAATCATCAGCATTTGAATGTTCGTTACTCATTATTTCTTCATTTAAAAATTAAAAAAAATTTACAATAGATAAAAAGCCATAAATACAAACACCCAAACCAAATCAACAAAGTGCCAGTACAAACCAATTTTTTCAATCATCTCATAGCTGCCTCTGCGGTCGTAATCGCCATTCATAACTTTTGTTAAAACAAGTATGTTAATGCATACTCCGGTGAAAACGTGAAAACCATGAAATCCGGTGATGGTAAAAAACAGCCACCCAAATGCTGATGCACCAAATGGATTGCCGCTCATGGTCATGCCTTCATGGATCAGGTGTGTCCATTCCCAAGCCTGGCTACCAAGAAATATGATTCCTCCAACAATCGTCAATGCCAGCCACTTTGCAACTTTTGTTCTGCTTTTCTCATGGTTACCATAATGAACAGCTAACACCATTGTAACACTGCTTAGAATCAGCGTAAAAGTCATAAAACTTACAAATCCTAAGGGGAAACTAACATTTTCGAAAAAGGGAATGGCTTCGAATACATGCGTGGGCATTGGCCATGAGTCATAACTAAAGCGAAGTGCACCATAGGTGATCAGGAATGCTGAGAATGAAAATGAGTCACCTACAAGAAAGTACCACATCATCAATTTACCCCAACTCACTTTAAAAGGTGAACGCCCTCCATTCCAAATTGAAGGCTTAACGTTTGCGGTTAGTGTAGCTTCAGACATTGTAAATTATTTATGATAAATTAATTTGAAAAAAAATGAAAAGATAAATCCATAACAAATCAACAAAGTGCCAATAGATTGCCATGATCTGCAGGGTGACTAATTTATTTGGGTTGAATGGTTTTACAAATGAAATTACCAATGCAATAAGCATGATCACGAGGCCGCCAATAATATGTGCAGCATGAACTGAAGAAATTGCGAAAACAAAATCGCTGAATCCTTCCTTACTAAACCCTTGAGTAAACGATGGCATTTGGCTCCAACCAATGAACTGACCAATTAAAAATAAGGTGCCTAAACAAAAGGTAATTGCAAGTCCCATTCTGTAAGACCGCCGATCAAATTTTTTAAATGCCCTCACCGTCCAATGCATTACAATACTGCTGCAGATTATGATTAATGTATTCACCCAAAATATTTGTGGCAGCGGTAGTCTACCCCATTTACCGGCAGCTTCACTTACAATGAAGGCACTGGTTAATGCTGCAAACATCATTATCATTGAAGCTATCGCAATCCACATCGCAAATTTTAGCGGATGAAAACGGTTTTGGCTATTTAATTCTGCTGTCATCATAATATTAATATCTGTCTAAGAATAAAGCAAGTTGAACAATTGGTAAGTAAAAAAAGGAGCCAAACATTAATTTTTTAGCTGCCGGAATCGAACATTCATTAAAAAGTAAAAATGCCTGATAGAGAAAAGCAATGCCGCAAAGCATTACAATCACTGCTGAAATTATTCCGGTAAATCCGAAGTAAGCGGGCACTAAACTCATTGGAATAAGAGCAAGTATGTAAAGAATATTTTGCATTGCGCTGTACTTGTTTCTTCCTTCTGATGATGGCAACAGCTTGTATCCCGCTTTCATGTAGTCGTCATAACTCACCCACGCTATTGCCCAGAAGTGAGGGAACTGCCAGAGAAACTGAATTCCGAAAAGTAAAACTGCAAACAATTCAACTTTTCCCGAGACACTTACCCATCCAATCAATGGCGGCAGTGCGCCGGGAATTGCACCTACAAATACGGCTATGGATGAAAATCTTTTAAGTGGTGTGTAAATGAAAGCATAAGTAAGTAATGAAAGTGCAGAAAATATTGCAGCGAGTGGATTAAAATAAATCAGGAAAATACTTATTCCTCCTACACCAAAAATTCCAGCAACAAGTAAAGCTTCCATTATTGTCATTCTTTCTTGAGGCAAAGGGCGATTCATTGTTCTGTTCATCAATAAATCATAATCCTTCTCAATCACTTGATTCAAAGCGTTAGCTGAAGCAGTAACTAAAAAACCCGCAAGGCAGAAAAGTACCAACTGAGGTGCATTCCAATTTCCATTGGCCGCCATTAAAAAACCAATGGCTGCAGAGAAAACCACGAGCGAAGCCAAACGAAACTTAAACAACTCAGAATAATCTTTGAGTTTTAAAGAAATCGCCTGCGAAAATCTTAATTGTTCTGTTTTTATTTCTGACATTTAATTATCTTCTGAATAATTCCTAAATTTATTTTTTAACTTTTAGTGATGAAGTTTTTTCTCACCTTCTCTGTACGGAACCGTTTGCATAATATGATCTTCGTCGCCTTTACTATAATCATAAGGCCATCTGTAAACAGTTGGAATTTCACCAGGCCAGTTACCATGTCCTGCATGAATTGGTGTAGTCCATTCCAATGTATTTGACTTCCATGGATTGGGATCAGTAACCTTTCTTCCATTAAAAATGCTGTAAAAGAAATTAATTATAAAAAGTAATTGTGCAAAGAAAACAACCATTGCTGCAACTGTAATAAACTGATTAAGGTCACTAAAAACTGCAAATGACTGAAAAGCATCTAAAGAATAATATCTGCGCGGCATACCAGCTAATCCTTGATAATGCTGAGGCCAAAAGATCACGTATGCCCCAACAAATGTGATCCAGAAATGTATAAAACCAAGCGTGTTATTCATGAATCTTCCGAATAATTTTGGAAACCAATGATACACACCTGCAAACATTCCAAAGAATGCAGAAATTCCCATCACAATATGAAAGTGAGCAACTACAAAATAAGTATCGTGTAAGGGAATATCAAGTGCTGAATTACCAAGAAAAATCCCGGTAAGCCCGCCGGAAATAAATAGTGAAACAAAACCAATAGCGTATAACATTGCAACTGTAAACCGAATATTTCCTGCCCATAAAGTTGCAATCCAGTTGAATACTTTCACAGCAGATGGAACAGCAACAAGTAATGTGAGGAATACAAATACTGATGCAACAAATGGATTTAAACCTGTTACAAACATGTGATGCGCCCAAACAATAAATGCGAGCAATGCAATTGCAAGCATTGAAAGAATCATGGCACGGTAACCAAAAATTGGTTTACGTGCGTTAGTTGCAATTACTTCCGAAACTATTCCGAAGGCAGGAAGAATGATAATGTAAACTTCGGGGTGACCAAGGAACCAGAATAAATGCTGATAGAGAATTGCATTGCCGCCTGCATGGCCTTCCAGCACATGGCCGTTGATATAAATCTGATCGAGGTAAAAACTTGTTCCCAGATTACGATCGAAAATGAGAAGGATGGCTGCGCCTAATAAAACGGGAAATGATATTACTCCAAGAATTGCAGTGATAAGAAGTGCCCAAACAGAAAGAGGCAATCGACTCATTGACATTCCCTTTGTACGAAGATTTAAAACAGTGGTGATATAATTTAAGCCGCCGAGTAAACTTGAAAAAATAAATAATGCCATACCGATCAACCAAAAATCTGCACCTGCACCTGCACCGGGAGCTGATTCAGGTATTCCACTAAGCGGTGGGTAAAAAGTCCATCCTACATCGGCAGCTCCGTCGGGTAAAAAAAACGAAACCAACATTACGCATCCTGCTGCAAAGAAGAACCAATAAGACATCATGTTTAAAAAAGGTGATGCCATGTCGCGGGCTCCGCATTGTAATGGGATTAAGATGTTTGCAAAAGTTCCGCTTAATCCTGCGGTTAAAACAAAGAACACTAGAATGGTACCGTGCATTGTTATGAGCATGTAATAAAACTCAGGTGAAATAATTCCACCCGGTGCCCATTTTCCAAATAATGTTTCGAGTATTGGAAATGCCTGATTGGGGAAACCGAGTTGCGTTCTGAAAATTACAGAAAGCATTCCTCCAACGAATCCCCAAAAGATACCGGTAATAAGAAATTGTTTTCCAATTGTCTTATGATCCTGGCTAAAAATATATTTGGTAACAAAGGATTCTTTTACATGCGGAATGTGCGCGGGTTCATGTATTTCCCCTTCCGAATTTTGATAGTGGGTTGTATCACCAGTATATTCTGGAGCAACCGGATTTATAACTTCATGACTCATAACTAAAATTTTTTTTAGAAAAATTTATTTAACTCGCTTCTTAAACTAATTATTCTTTTTTGCCTGCTTCATGTGCCGCAGGTTTTTCTGCTTCAGCCTTAACCTTAATTGTTTGCGATGCAAACCATTTTTCTTCATCAGTTCCTTTAACGGCTGACTCGTAAAATGAAGGTTGTTTTTTCATCCATGCATCAAACTCTTGCTGGGTTTCAACAATCACCAGTCCTTTCATTCCATAATGTCCTTTACCACATAACTGATCGCAGACAATATCAAAATTGAAATCAGGGTTGTTCATTTCAGTTCTCATTTGTGCTGTGGTTTTGGTTGGAATAAACCAAAATCGAGTAACTAAACCAGGCACTGCATCCATTTTAACTCTGAACCAAGGAATTCCCACATCATGAATTACATCTTTAGATCTTATGCGTAGTAGCACCGGCTTATTTACCACAATATGCATTTCCGTAGCCATAAAATCATCCTTGCTGGCCGCATCATTAAAATCAACTCCAACTTTATTTACACCACTTATGTAATTAAAATTATAATCACCCATTTTACCATCAACTCCGCCATATCTGTAATTCCACAGAAACTGTTGCCCTGTAATTTCGACAACATTTGAATCAGCGGGTTCAGGACCGGTAATCTGAAACCATCTGTAAATTCCAATTACAACAAGGGCAGTTAGTACAATAGCAGGAATAACAGTCCACCACATTTCAAGCTTGTTGTTTTCGGGATAGTAGATTGCCTTTCTGCCTTTAACATGTTTGTATTTCCAAACAAAATAAAATAGCATTACCTGTGTAGCAATAAATACAACTCCAGTAAATAGTAAGGTAACATTAAACATACTGTCTAACCATTTACCATGAACCGAAACGGCATGAAGAATCATTAAATCCTTATAATGAAAAACTGACCAAAACATAGCAGCTAATCCGAGTATCATAAAGATCAGGAACAGCCATGCATTTGCTTTGTCGGTTTCTTCTTCCGATTTTTCTTTGCCACGAAGAACAGCAACGTATTCCGATGTTCTTGCTAATTGAAAAATTACAAGAACAAATAATGCAAAGGCTATAATTGATAAGGTAGTGGTACTCATTTTATTTTTTCAATAATCTTTTTCAAATTGAATGATGTAAACTTTCTTCAAGAAACGGATGATTCTTTGGAACCAGGTTCGCTTTTCCAATATTTGTAAATACAACGTAAATGAACAATCCAACATAAAAAATAAATCCGCTGATTTCTACCAAGCCAAATTTTGGTGTGCCTACAGTTGCAGGATAAATCATCATATAAAAATCAAGCAGATGACCAACAATTATTATACATGCTGCAATAGCAAGTATTTTTCGCTTGCGCTTTGCATCTCTGCTCATTAATATTAAAAAAGGGGTTACGAAATTGATAAGAAAAATTCCATAAAATCCCCACATAAAATGATCGTAACGCATGCGGAAGTAGGTAGTTTCCTCAGGAATGTTTGCATACCATATCAACATAAATTGGCAAAAAGTTAAGTAAGTCCAGAAAATGCTGAAGGCAAACATTGCTCTGCCAAGATCATGTAAATGTGAATCGGTTACCACACTCAAATAATTTTGTGATTTAAGGTAAAGAACTACAAGAGTAATTACTGCAAGGCCCGTTACCCAAAAACTGGCAAAACTATACCAACCATACATAGTGCTATACCAATGTGCATCAATAGACATGAGCCAATCCCAGGCACTAACTGATATATACACAGCAAAAAATAAAAGGAACAATGAAGCCCATTTCAAATTTCCTTTATAGTATTTAATGTTATTATCTGCGTCTTCTCTTATTGAATTTCGGCGCATGAGCCAAGTTAGAGTAAGCAGAATACCCAAAAAGAAAGCGAAACGAATAAAGAAAAAAGGAAGGTTAAGATACCCTGCCTTGGCATGAAGAATTGGATCATGTTCCATTGCATTATGATCGGTCCAGTGGTAAACGGGGTGATGGTCATATATTAAATTAGGAACTGCCAAAACAATTAGTAAAATGATTATTGTGAAAGGAAGCATCATTGCAATTCCTTCAGGAACTCTCTTAAGCACCGTGTGCCATCCGCCATAAGCTACATAAGTTGCGGCCTGAAAGAATGCGCTTGCCATTACAATACCCTGAAAGAAAACTGCCATCAATAACATTGAAGCCCAGAAATGCGTTATACCTTCTTCATCAGAGTATAAAAATAAACTTGCAATTACACCTAACAGTCCGATTGCGATGAGTGCGAAACTCAGATTCTTGAGTTTCTGAGACATCACAAATTTTTCTTCAATCTTTACTACGTGATCCATGTGATTCAATAATCGTTATGTGAATGAGTTAATTCTTTTTTGTGCTATCAGTAATTGCTGTTTTAGGTGCTGCCGCAACTGCAGCACTATCAATATAATGTTGTTGCATTGATTTAACAAAGTAAACTACCTGCCAAACCTGATTGCGGTTTAACCCGCGTGAATAGGCCCCCATTAGATTTTTGCCGTAGTGAACACTGTGATACATTTTCCCTTCGGAAAGGTTTATTAAGTTATCTGAAAAATAAGATGGCGGTGGTGGAAATGGATTCTTCAATACGGGGTTTTCTACAATTGAACCGTTACCCTTGCCTCCTGTTCCATGGCACACAGCACAATAAATATTAAATAATCTTGCGCCTTCTAATGAATCGGCAGCATTTAAATTGACAGGGAATTTTAACATTGCACCAGCCGAATCGTAACCGCTTGGATTTGCACTAAAATGAAATGGCATATAAACTCCGCGAGGTATTGTTCCTGTTACGGGTTTTCTCGAGGCCATACTATCAGAATAAAACGGGTTTTCACTATAGGTTTCATAAGAGATGGCATTAGCCATATCGGGCATGTATTCCCAACCCGGTTTATCTTTTGGATAATAGCAGGATGTTTGAATTGCCAGAATGACCACGAGTAGTACTGCGATTATTCTTTTCATTTGTTTTGATATCTTCATTCGATAATCTGTATGATCAATTTCAGTTTTTAAAAAATTCTTTTTAGTAATGATGTTTTAATTCTCTTTCGCGTACTTCAACTGCACCTGCCTCTTTTAATATTTGTGTGATTCTGTTTTTTTCTTCTTGCGTTGTTTTATCAGTGATCTTAAAAATCATCCCAAAGAGATGCGATGTTGTTCTCGGGTCTATTGATTCACGAAATCTTCCGGGCCACAGGTGATTAAGAATTAAAAAAGCTACCGTCATTGAAATAGATGCCGACAAAACTGTAAACTCAAAGGTGATAGGGATAAATGCAGGGAATGAAAAGTGAGGCTTACCACCATACCATTGAGGCCAGTTCATTGTAAAAACCCAACCCATAAAAGCGACTGCTGTAAAACAAGCTGTTGCGCCAATCCAAAATCCTCCAATGTGAAGCTTTGATTCTCTTAATCCTAATTTATGATCGAGACCATGAACAGGAAACGGTGAAACCACATCGTGAATCTTAATGTTGTGTGCATGCACTTTATCTACTGCATTAAGCAACACATCATCATCATCAAACAAGCCGAGCAAATAGTGTTTCATAAAATTTCTGTTTCTGTTTTATGCTGTTTGTGGAATTGAATGTCCTACTAATTTTTCCTGATGCGCATTTTTTTGCGCTTCACCCGAAGTTTTTAGAATATGTTTTATTTCATGCATTGCAATTACAGGCATCAGCTTAGCAAACACTAAAAATGCTGTTCCAAACAAACCGATTGATCCTAAGAAAAAACTTATCTCAACCCATGTTGGACTATACATCGCCCATGAAGATGGAATGTAATCGCGATGAATTGAGGTAACGATAATTACAAATCTTTCGAACCACATTCCGCAATTGATTACGATTGACATAAAGAATGTGAACCAAACACTACGTCTTAATTTCCTTACCCAAAAAAGCTGAGGAGAAATTACGTTACAGGCCATCATACTCCAATAAGCCCAGTAGTAAGGACCCAATGCTCGATTTGCAAATGCATATTGCTCATAAGGATTTGCTGAATACCATGCGGTAAATAATTCAGTGAGGTATGCACAACCCACTATGGAACCAGTGAGTACAATAATTTTATTCATCGACTCAATGTGATCTAATGTGATGTAATCTTCTAACCCTAAAACTTTTCTGGTAATCACCATTAATGTAAGCACCATTGCGAAGCCAGAGAAAATAGCACCTGCGACAAAGTATGGAGGGAAAATAGTGGTGTGCCAACCCGGAACAACTGACGTGGCGAAGTCAAATGATACTATGGTGTGAACTGAAAGCACAAGCGGTGTTGAAATTCCAGCAAGCACCAATGAAAGTGCTTCGTGCCTTTGCCAGTGTTTTGCTGAACCAACCCATCCAAAACTTGTAACGCCATAAAACCATTTTGCAATTTTACTTTTTGCACGGTCGCGAATTGTTGCGATATCAGGAATCAATCCTGTATACCAAAACATTAATGACACAGTAAAATAAGTTGAGATTGCAAACACATCCCACATCAATGGCGAATTAAAGTTTGGCCAAACCGGTCCGCGGGTATTTGGGTAAGGAAGATTGAAAAATGCTAACCACACACGACCCATGTGAAACACAGGAAAAAGTGCGGCGCAAATAACAGCGAAGATGGTCATGGCTTCTGCGGCACGGTTAACACCGGTGCGCCATTTTTGACGAAACAATAAAAGAATTGCCGATATCAAAGTTCCGGCGTGACCAATACCAATCCACCAAACGAAGTTGGTAATGTCCCAACCCCATCCTACCGTACGGTTCAATCCCCACGTTCCAA
>JBKJNS010000466.1:0-3743 GCA_046593455.1 Chitinophagales bacterium
TTGCTTTTTAAATTCCTGATCAAAGCACAAATAATATTCTCCCACTAAATGATCTCCTTTTTCACCGCTGCTCTCCGGCGTTTCATGCTCCCCGAATTTTTGATACGCCAGCATTGATTTGCAAATGTGCGCACCGCGATCGTTGTAGATGTTCACCTTCACCACTTCATTACCCGCAGCTTTTAAAATATTTGCCATGGAGAAACCGATGAAAATATTTCTGAGATGACCTAAGTGTAGCGGCTTGTTTGTATTGGGTCCGCAATATTCAATCATCACTTTTTTATTGGTGGAAGGAAGTATGCCGAACGATTTATTTTGTGTTTGTGAAATGAAAAAGTTGATCCAGTAAGCATCAGTAAATTTTAGATTCAAAAATCCTTTCACTACTTCATAACTTTCTAATTCCGGAATTTCTTTTTTCAATTCAATACCAATCTCATTGGCAGTTTGATCGGGTGATTTTTTCGCGAGTTTTGCTATGGGAAAAATCACTACTGTAAAATCACAAGGGAATTCCTTTGGTGGAATGTTCACCAATATTTTTTCGGCAGCAATTGTTTGCTGGTAAAGTGAACTTACGATCGCTGCTGTTTTTTCTCTTAATTCTTGTTGCATGTTAAATTGAAAATGGAAAGTTGAAAATGGAAAATTGAAAGTGGAAAGTTGAAAATGGAAAATTAGAAAATGGAAAATATCCTTCGATAAACTCAGGATGACATTGATTTAAATTGAAAACTCAGGACTCATAACTAACAACTAACAACTAACAACTAACCACTCACCACTCATTTCAGTCCATCACCAACTGATTAGTCACCTTCAATAAAATTTCAAAAGCATTTTCTGCCATCAGGTTTTCTTTATCGAGGGTGGGATTAATTTCTGTGATCTCAAAGCAACAAACTTTAGGGCTTTGCAATAATCTTTGCAACAATGATGCAGCCTGTTTTTCGGTAATGCCATTGGGCGCTGGCGTTCCGGTTCCTCTTGAAATGGTGGGATCCATGCTGTCAACATCGAAGGTGATGTAAATAAAATCACAAGGTTCAACGGCTATTAAAATTTCTCTTCCAATTTTATCAATACCTAAATTATTTATTTCATCAGTGGTAAAAACCTTAACTCTGTTCTGCCTGATTAAATAGTCTTCCTGCGGTTCTGTATCGCGCAATGAAACAAATACCAGATTATCGTACTTGATTTTTGGAGCAACATTTCCCATTGCTTTAAAGCGCTCCCAAAAATCGATCGTGCTTTCATCAGGCGTATTCATTCGCTGTACAAGATTGTCTTCACCCAAAGCAGCAGCCAGTGGCATACCATGCATGTTACCCGATGGCGTTGTATAGGGGGAATGAAGATCGGCATGCGCATCAATCCAGATTACACCAATGCGGGCATCGGGGTAAGCAGCACGAATTCCCGAAATAGTTCCGTAAGCTGAGGAGTGATCGCCCCCAATTACAATAGGGAAATTTCCTTCACGCAAAGTTTTTTCAACGGCAGCGCTCATTCTCTCGCAAACCTGCATCACATATTTTCCTCTGCGCGCATGCAGCGAATGTGCAGCTTCAAGCAGCATGTCATTTTCTTCCTGTATTAATTCAACGGGATTCTGCCTGAAAAAATTACTGCCAAAATCCATAGCGGCAATTTTAATTGAATCTAATCCTAATCCTGCTCCGCGTGTTCCTGCACCAATTTCAGATTTGCTTCCAAGAATTTTAATGTTCTTCATGGGGCGAAGTTAATAAAAAGGGAGGGAGGGGAGAAAGTGGTTAGGAGAGGGCGAAACCCCGTCAGTGGTTTTTTCAACCCTGACGGCGGTTTCTATTTCATTTATGATTCTAATAAAATACTTTTTGAATCCTTGTAATTTGAATGGAACAAAATAAATTTTTCAATACTTCCAAAGGGCTTTATCGCTTCATCTTTATTGATAAAGGATGGACTGGTTGAAATTATTTTTTGATAACTTGAATGCTCATAAATTTTAAAGTCATTGATGAAGTCGTGGTGTTGCGGATTAAAATGGATGTAAGCAATTACTTCACGCATGTAAACTTGATTGTCAATTAATTTCCTGCGAAAAGGATTTTCAAATAATCCACCTGTTCGTTTGTAGACTTTGTTAAACCCCTGCGCATAACCGTTTAACATATGAGACAATTGTTTGGTTGGATCGGCAACATATTCAATTCCATCTTTTCCAATGATTTTATATTCCGCCTCCTTGATTTGAATTAGAAAGTGGAAGTGATTTTTTAACAAGCAATAAGCAAGCGTATCTGCAACCGGGGTAACATTTTGGATCCATTTATTTAAGAAGTAAGTATAGTTTTCTTCACGCTTGAAAATATTCTCACTATTAATTCCGCGAGTGAAAAGATGATAGTAGTTGCCGCGTTCAAGTGGAATAATATCTCTCATTGAACAAATATAAAAGTTAATTAGAGTCAATGTAGCATTAGAAAAATTATGTTCAGGTAGTTTATAATAACCACTGTCAGGGTTGAAAAAACCGCTGACAGGGTTGCGAACCTTTCATCGATGGCCTTTGAAAACAATCACTCAAAAAATTTCAATACACAATTGCTTTTTAATTTAGTTTCGCACAACTTTTTAAAATTTACTTCAACCCCAAAAATCAAATACAAGAAATGACCAACACCTATCGCGACCTCGTGAATCAAACTTTTGATTTTCCGCAGGAAGGGTTTGAAGTAATTAACAACGAACTTTATTTTAATGATGTGAATGTGATGGAGATCGTTCACAAATACGGAACGCCGCTGAAGATGATTTACCTCCCTAAGATCGGGATGCAGATCAACAAAGCAAAGGGTTGGTTTAAGAAAGCCTTTAAGGAGCATAAGTACGCAGGCAAATACCACTATTGCTATTGCACCAAGAGTTCGCACTTCTCACACATACTCGAAGAAGTGGTGAAGAATGATGTGAATCTCGAAACCTCTTATGCTTATGACATCAACATCATCAGAAAACTTTATGAACGAAAACTCATTGACAAAAACAGATACATTTTGTGCAATGGCTTTAAAACAAAAACATACACCACAAAAATTGCAGCACTCATCAACGATGGTTTCGTAAATGTGATTCCAATTCTCGATAACATGGAGGAGATTGATGCCTACCAGAGAAATGTGCGCGGTACCTGCAACATCGGAATAAGAATCGCAGCAGAAGAGGAGCCTACGTTTGAATTCTATACTTCGCGTTTGGGAATTAGATGGAGAGATATTTTAGAATTTTATGTTCAGAAAATTCACACCAACAAAAAATTCAATTTGAAGATGCTGCATTTCTTTATCAACACCGGCATCAGAGACAATGCATATTACTGGAGCGAATTGAATAAGGCGGTGAATGTTTATTGCCAGTTAAGCAAAGTTTGTCCTACACTGGATTCAATTAATATTGGTGGTGGCTTTCCCATTAAAAACTCTTTGGGATTTGATTATGATTATGAATACATGGTGCGTGAGATTGTATTGCAGATAAAAACTGCGTGTAAGAAAAATAAAATTCCCGTACCAAATATTTTTACCGAGTTCGGAAGTTTTACAGTAGGAGAAACCGGCGCAAACATTTACAAAGTGATTGCACAAAAACAACAAAACGATTCTGAGTTGTGGTACATGGTTGATAGTTCTTTCATTACAACATTGCCCGACACTTGGGGAATTGGTCAGCGGTTTTTAATGTTGCCGATCAAC
>JBKJNS010000230.1:0-3604 GCA_046593455.1 Chitinophagales bacterium
CAACTTGGAAGCAGTTATGAGCTCACCGTAAAATCAGGATCAGGTTCTGGTAGCAGCGAGGGCTTTGGTGTGTGGATTGATTTTAATGATGATGGTGACTTTAATGAGAGCAATGAATTTGTTTTTGCATCGCCAACAGTTGGTAGCATATTGTTTTCGGGCACGGTTGCAATTCCCAATGATGAAAGTTATATTGGTGAAAGAAGAGTAAGGGTAAGAAGTGCAAAATTGGTATTCGTTTATGAGAATGATGCCTGTGTTGATTTTGACAATGGAGAAACTGAAGACTATACAATAACCATCAACGCCGCAGATCAATGTGCAGGGATTCCTGAGGCAGGAACGTTAAAAGCATTTCCGTCTTCACTTTGCCAGCCCGGCGAGAACAGTGAACTCGAGTTAACAGGATTTACTGTTGCATCAGGATTATTGTTTGAATGGCAACGGTCGCCTGATGGATTAATCTGGTCAAATATTATTGGTGCCACAAACCATTCATACATAACACCTCCGATTGATACCACTTCCTCTTTCAGAGTAAAAGTTACCTGTCTTAATTCTGACAAGAGTGATTTTTCAAATACTGTTACAATAGAAGTTGGCACTTCGCTGCTTACATCTTACTATGGTGACAGTATTTGTGGTGAAGGCAATGCAAGCTTTTTTGCCGACGGAGCAAGCGGAGAAATTAATTGGTATGCCGAACCATTTGGTGGAATCCCATTACTTACTGAAAGTGCACCTTCAACTTACCAATCTTTTATTGATACTACCACAACTTTTTTTGTGACTGCTTCAACAGGTGTGCAATACATTGATAGTGTTGGCATGGCTGATAGTTCTAATACAAGCGGCACTGATTTTTATAAGAATGAATTTTTGAAATTTAATATTCTAAGAAACTGCACATTGGTTGGTGTTAATGTTTATCCATCAACATCAGGTGAAATTTTTCTTCAGTTGCGTGATCAATTTTTTAATCCCATTATTAGTGACACGTTTGAAATTGATGAATCGCAAATGGGAAATAAAGTTTTTTTAGAAATGAATTATTCTCTTGCCATTGGGGATGACTATCAGTTATTTCTTAGTGATGAAAGTATTCCTCTCTGGAGTTCGCAAAGCAACGTTCATTTCCCCTATGAAATTCCAAATGTTATAAGTATTTACAACAGCAATTTAGGCCCTGCCTATTATTTCTATTTCTACAATTGGATTATTAATTACAGCGAGCAGTGTGAGTCTTCAAGAGTACCGGTTACTTCTATAGTCGAAGAAGCACCTTCATTAAGTATCACTTCAATTCCCGAAAATGCAATCATGTGTGCAAATGCTGTTGATTCCATTCAGCTCACTGCTAATTCGTTACTAAATAATTTTTCGTGGTTACCATCGGCAGATCTGTATTATGTAACAGAAAATATAGTGAATGTTCACCCTGCAGTTACTACCACTTATACTGTAACCGCTACTGACGGCACATGCACTACTGAAGCGAACTATGTGGTAACAGTTGCGAATACGCCGGTTGTTTCTGTTACTGCAACTTCTGATTCTATTTGCGGTGGAGCTACATCACAATTAAATGCAGTAGTTACACCACAACAGAATTACATTGTTTCGCAAATCACTTTCAACCCTGATTCTTCTCTCTTTGGAAATGAAGTTGTATTGGATGATGAAGAAGTAAGCGATGGCTTGCCAATTGGTTTTGAATTTAAATTTTATGATACTGAATTTGAAGAGTTTCAAATTTCATCAAATGGATTTATCACTTTTAATGATGATGATTTCGATGGTTGCTGCACTGGTCAGTTTCTTCCTTCAGTAAACCCGCCTAACAATTTAATTGCATTTGCATGGGAAGATCTTTCTCCTGATTTGGGTGGGAAAATTATTTATCGCACCACTGGTGTTTCACCTTACAGAAAACTTACAGTTAAGTTTGATTCCATACCACATTATTCAGTTAATGATGGTGGTGTTGATCCGGTAACAGCACAGGTGATGTTATATGAAACCACCAACGTGATCGAGATACACATCACTGCAATGCCCGGCAACCCGAATGGTAATTGGTTTTTTCATACAGAAGGAATTGAAAATGCGGAGGGAACTCTTGCTGCAACTGTACCAAATAGAAACGCCAGTAACCAATGGACTGCTTATAATGATGCATGGCGATTTACTCCGCAGCAATATAAATTTCTATGGTCACCTTCGCTTTCATTAGATAATGATACGGTTGAGAATCCTATTGCAAGCCCGGTTATTAATACACTGTACGCTGTTACAGTTACAGACGCTGCAACAAATTGTTCGGCTGAAGCTTCAGTTGAAATTGCAGTTAACGCAACTCCTGTTGCAGGAGTTATTTCGGAACTGCAAAATACTTTTTGCGACAAAGGATCAACGCAACTTACACTTACGGGATATTCAGGCGGTGCAACTATTCAGTGGCAAAACTCTATTAACAGTGGAGGGCCTTATACGGATATTGCCGGAGCAACCAATGCAATTTATCAAACACCGCTACTTACTTCAAGCACCTATTATGTTGCAAAAGTTTCGTGCATTAATTCAACTGTAAGCGACGAATCTCTTGTTGAAATTGTCACGTCACCTCCTCCGCCTGTAGTATCTGATGTAAGCAGGTGCAGCCCCGGAACAGTAACATTGATAAACACCGGTAATATTGAAAATACTATTTGGTACGATGCTCAAACAGGTGGAAATACTATTGGAACGGGCGACACCATAATTTCGCCCATTGTCACTCAATCAACAAGTTTTTATGCTGAAAACAATTTAGGTGGATGCTCAAGTGAACGTGTTGCTGCAAATGTTTCTGTTTATTACCCAATTATTACAGCATCGGTAACTGACAGTTCAATTTGCACCGGTGATACTTTGATGTTGCTTGCAAAAAATAATGGAGAAGGGAATTTTTATTATCAATGGTATCCCTTGTTGCCAATTATGTTTCCTACAGATGGCATAGGGGATTCTGTAATTACTGTTCCTGTGCAGAGTACTGTGTTTACACTCATTGCCAATGAAATCAATAATCAATGCGATACCATTATTGAAGTGCCTGTAAATCTTTTTCCTACGCCCAATGCAACAGCAACAGGGTTACCCGATACAATGCTCGTAACCGATTCATCAGTGTTGCTGCAAGGCGATCCACCTGGTGGAATTTTTACTGGTCCCGGAATTTTCAATGGTGAATTTTTTGATCCTTCTATTCCAGGAGTAGGCGGGCCGTATGCAATTACTTATTCCTACACCAATTTTTATGGTTGCAGTGATGATACTGTTTTGTATGTAGTGGTTGTAACAGGAGTTGGAATTAATGAAGCACATTCAGGTTTTTCATTTTCTGTTTTCCCCAATCCTGCTCATGATAAAATTATTGTTCAATTATCTGGCTCAGCAATTAGTTCAAAACTTTTTGTAACCGACAATCTTGGTAGATTGATTTTGGAAAGGAAAATTACTTCTCGCACAACAGAAATTAATGTTGCCGTTTTTTTAGCGGGAGTTTATTTTGTAAAAGTTAATGGATTGGTGAAGAAGGTGGTGGTGGAATAGGGATAATTAG
>JBKJNS010000298.1:0-6505 GCA_046593455.1 Chitinophagales bacterium
TGCAAATGCAGTGATGGAAAAAAATTCAAAAATGTTTTTGCCGGCAGGAAATAATACAGCCGTATTAAAAGTGCCTTTTAAATATGTGCTAACAGGTGATCCAAAAAACCCTTATGATGACGGCATTTATTTTCATCGTGACGACAGTTTATTCTGCATGAATAAAAAAGCAAGAGGAAAGCAACTGAACAATGTTTACGACCGCCGGCAATATGAAAAATACGGTTTTAGAAAAGATACTGTGATCAATGTTTTTTTAATTGAACATTGCCCTGATAGTATTAAGAGTAAATCTTACAAAGCAAGTAATGATGGAATCGGCAACGGCGCATGGGCAAAATTGGTTGGCTGCTATCACCTCTGGAAATTTCCGGTAGTATATGAAGATGGCACTTCATACCCGCTTGAATCATGGGCTTCGGCTGGTTTATTCAATCACGAACTCGGTCACTGTTTAGGAATTCAACATACATGGAATCAGGATGACGGCTGTGATGATACACCAAACAATCCCGGGTGCTGGAACTTTGGTTCGCCCGTTGGTTGCACTGAAGTATCAAACAATGTGATGGATTACAATGCTTATAAAAATGCTTACACTCCTTGCCAGATCTCAAAAATGATTTTGCAGAGTTACAATGAAAAACAGACAAGAAAATTTTTAGTGAACGATTGGTGCACTTTCGATGAATCAAAATCAATGACCATTGAAAGCGGAGAAACAATTGAATGGTTTGGCGCTATGGATGTGTTTGGAAATTTGATTGTAGAAAACAATGCAACCTTAATTGCGCATTGTACAGTTTCAATTCCGCCCGGCGGAAAAATAATTCTGATGCCCAAATCAACTTTAATTCTTGATGGTTGTACCATTACTTCGAGGTGTGATCAGCCATTTGAAGGAATTGAAATCAATACAAGAAAGAAAACAAGCCCGGTAATCATTTTAAAGAATGCACCCAAGGTCACTAATGTGATAAATGCTTTTTAAGAAACCGGAAATGGGTTTAATAAATTATAAATTGAGAATTAGGAATTAGGAATTATTCTTTACTTTCATTCTTTATTAAAAAAATAAATCATCTACCATAAAATGGCAAAGCAAATTGTAGCAGGGATTGACATAGGCGGAACAAATACTAAATATGGTTTGGTAGATGAAGACGGAAAAATTCTTTTACGGGGAAGTATTCCAACAAAAAAATATAAGAAAGCCGATGAATTTGTGAAAGCACTTTCAGAAATAATTATAACGGAAGCCAAAAAAATTCCTGTGCCATTAGATGGAATCGGCATTGGTTCGCCCAATGGAAATTATTACACCGGCAACATTGAGTTTGCACCAAATCTTTTGTGGAAAGGAATTGTGCCTCTTGCAGAATTATTTACTGCAGCAGCAGGCGTTCCTGTAGTTGTTACCAATGATGCAAAATCTGCCGCAATGGGAGAAATGATTTTTGGCGGTGCAAAAAACATGAAACATTTTTTCTTTATCACACTCGGCACCGGCCTCGGCAGCGGCATTGTGAGTGATGGAAAAATTGTTTATGGTAATGATGGATTTGCGGGCGAGATGGGCCATATGATTATTAAGAACGGAAGCAACCGGTTATGCGGCTGTGGCAGATATGGTTGTTTAGAAACATATTGTTCTGCAACAGGATTGCGAAAATCTTACATGAAATTTCTGGCTGAAAATGATAAGCGCGCTCCAATAGAGCCCGATAAAATTGATTCGGCATTTATTTTTCAGCGTGCAAATGAAGGTGATGAAGAAGCATTGCTCGCATTTGATTACACCGGGCAAATACTTGGTTTTGCATTGGCAAATGCAGTAACACTTTTTAGCCCTGAAGCAATATTTTTATTTGGAGGCCTTGCGCAAGCGGGTGATTTGGTTTTTAAGCCAACCATAAAAAGTTTTAACGATAACATTATGGAGATCTACAAAGGCAAAACGAAAATACTTCCATCTTCACTTCCTCAAAGTGATGCAGCAATTTTGGGATCTGCCTCTTTGATCTGGAATGAACTAAAAAAAAGTAAAAAATAAATCCCATCGTCGAAATGCTTGAGCTCAACTTTAAACCGTTCCCCGTTCTTGAAACCAACCGGTTAATTCTTCGGCAGATAACACAAGCTGATGTGAACGAAATGTTTGTATTTCGTTCTGATGAAAAGATGATGCAATACATTGATCGGCCGAGGGCAAAAAATATTCAGGATGCAGTCGAACACATTCAAAAAGTAACTGACTCAGAAAACGCCAATGATGGAATTGCCTGGGGCATCACTTTAAAACCATCTGATAAAATGATTGGCTTTATTGGTTTTTGGAGAATGGAAAAAGAAAATTACCGCAGTGAAATCGGTTACATGCTTCACTATGATTTTCACAGAAAAGGGATTATGCAGGAAGCAATTTCAAAAGTCGTTGACTTTGGTTTTAAGGAATTAAAATTTCATTCCATCAATGCAAATGTGAATCCTGCCAATGAAGCATCAATCAAACTTTTGGAGAAAAATAATTTTGTGAGGGAAGCACTTTTCAGAGAAGATTATTTTTTTGATGGTAAGTTTTTAGACTCAGCAATCTATTGCATCCTCACTCCTTACCCCTAACTTCTAACCTTCAAATTATAAGTGAAAAAACTTTTACTCGAAGTTTGCGCCAACGGAATTCACTCAGCAATAAATGCGCAGCAGGCAGGTGCCCATCGCATCGAGCTATGCGAAAACTTAGAAGGTGGCGGAACTACTCCATCAATCGGAACTATTAAACTCGTCAGAGAAAAACTTTCTATTCCCATTCATGTTCTCATTCGCCCTCGATCAGGTGATTTTATTTATTCGAATGAAGAACTTGAAATCATGAAAATCAATATTAAATTCTGTAAGTTGAATGGAATTAATGGCGTTGTGTTAGCTATTTTAAAATTGGATGGCACAATAGACATTGAACGTTGTAAAGAATTAGTTCAGCTTGCAAAACCAATGTCAGTCACCTTTCAGCGCGCTTTTGATTTTGTGAAAGATCCGTTTGCTTCAATGGAAGAAATTATTTCATTGGGTTGTGATCGCATTCTCACATCGGGTCAAAAACAAAATGTGTTGGATGGAAGTGAATTGATTCATCAATTGGTTCAGCAAGCAAATAACAGAATTATTCTACTCGCCGGTGCAGGAATCAATGAAGAAAATATTCAGGAGGTAGTGAAAAGAACAAGCACTCATGAATTTCATTTTTCAGCTAAAACAAAAGTTGAGAGTTCGATGCAGTACAAAAAAGAAGGCTTGAATTTAGGGAGTGAAACAGCAGATGAATTTAATTATTTCGTTTCAAATGAAAACAGGATTCGGAAAATAAAAGAGCTTGCAGAAAAAACTTTTTACTCAAGAGAATGATACCTACCTTTAACTTAGAAAATCTAAAAGCCATGTCAATAACCGAACTGAAAAACAGCATCACAGAAAGAATCAATCGCATTGATGATTTAAATAGATTACAAGAAATTGATAACCTGCTTCAATGGGAAATTCAATTAGATGAAAACGGTGTTTATCATTTGAATGATGAACAGATTGCAATTGTAAAAGAATCGGAAGAGCAAATAAAAAGAGGAGAGTATTTAACTGATGAGGAGGTAAGAAAAAAAAACAGCAGCATGGTTAAAGAAATAATCTGGTCGAAGAGGGCATCAGACGATCGTGACGAGATTCTTAATTATTGGTTTCATAGAAACAAGAGTAAAAGATACAGTGACAAACTCGACAAAATTTTCAATCATGAAATTGATTCTATTAAAATTCATCCAAAAGTTTTTTTAAGAACTGATATTAAAAATTTGAGAGCAAGAATTATTGGGAATTATCTTATTCTATTTACCGAGATGAGTGCTGCGATTGAGATCCTTGCAATATGGGACGGCAGAAGAAATCCAAAATCTCTCAAACAACATCTTCGAAGCAAGGAATAAAAACTGATGCTTTTAAAAGATGATTAAACTTTTTACCACAGAGAACACAGAGTTAAATTTCACAGAGAAAAAAAAGAGTTCTCTGCGCACTCTGTGCATTTTCCTCAGCGCCCTCTGTGGTTTAAATTTTTATTACACCACATCATATTCTCAATCTCTCTCCCTCAACAGCGATTCAAATATTCACTGGCAATTCAGAAAAGCAGGTGATACAATTTGGAATGCTTCAACAGTTCCCGGTTGCGTTCATACAGATTTGTTAGCGAACAAATTAATTCCCAATCCTTTCTACCGCGATAATGAAAACAAAGTACAATGGATAGAAAACAAAGATTGATAGTATCAAACATTCTTCGATTGCTCACCTGAAATATTAATAGACAAACATGTTGAGTTACACTTTGATGGACTCGATACTTATGCTGATATTTTCCCCGTCGCCGAGTTTTCCGCTTGCAGCTTTGGTGCGCGAGCGAGGGACTCAGCGAACAAAAATTTAAGTGTTCTGCATATCTATTTCTCTGTTCACTACTTTTGAGAAATGAAGTTAATACCACTGCTCTTCTTTCAAATACTTATAATCAATTATTCATTCAGTCAAAATATCCTGAGCGATTATGTGAATCCGTTTATTGGCACGGGCGGTCATGGTCACACTTTTCCGGGTGCAACAAAACCATTTGGCATGGTGCAACTTTCACCCGATACCAGAGTTGATGGCAGTTGGGATGGTTGTAGTGGATACCATTACAGTGATTCTATCATCTATGGATTTTCTCACACTCATTTAAGCGGAACCGGTTGTAGTGACTATGGCGATATTTTGTTGATGCCGACTGTTGGCGATCCTGTATTAAAACCATTTGTAAATGGTGATTACAAAAAAGGATATGCTTCGCACTTCAGTCATAAAAATGAAACAGCAACAGCAGGTTATTATGCTGTGCGTTTGGATGATGATGATATTGATGCAGCTTTTACAGTTACACAGCGTGTTGGATTTCATAAGTACATTTTTCCTCCCACACAAAAAGCAAATATTATTCTTGATCTCACCCACCGCGATAAAGTGCTCGACTCTTATGTGCATGTTATTGACTCGCGGCATATTGAAGGTTACCGCCGCTCGAATGCATGGGCAAAAGATCAGGTGGTTTATTTCTATGCAGAGTTCTCGAAGCAAATGGAATCATTTGGCATTGCAACAAATGATTCCTTAAAAAATAAAATCAGTGAAGCAAAAGGCAATAATGTTAAAGCATTCTTTCAGTTTCAAACTTCAAAAGGTGAAGCCATTTATGTTAAGGTTGCCATCTCGCAAACAAGCATGGAAGGTGCGCGAAACAACATGCGCGAATGCACAACGTGGGATTTTGAATCAACAAAAGCTAAAGCTCAGATTTCATGGAGTTGGGAGCTTGGAAAAATTCAAACAAGTGGTGGAACAGAAGAGCAAAAAAAAGTTTTTTATACAGCGCTTTATCACTGCATGATCCATCCATCCATGGCGGATGATGTTGACGGAAAATATTTGGGGCGCGATTTTAAAGTGCATCAACTTGAACCGGGGCATCATTATTACACGGTGTTTTCTCTATGGGATACTTACCGCGCTTTGCATCCGCTGCTCACCATTATTGATCAGCAAAGAACAACTGATTTCATCAATACATTTCTATTAGAGTATGAACAAGGCGGAAGATTACCGGTGTGGGAATTATCGTCGAATGAAACTGATTTCATGATCGGTTATCATTCGGTTTCGGTAATTGCCGATGCGGCAATGAAGGGAATTAAATTCGATTACAGCAAAGCATTAGTTGCAATGAAATCAAGTGCCGTGCAAAACACACCGGGGTTAAATGCTTACCGCAACAATGGTTGCATTGGTATGTTTGATGAAGGCGAATCGGTTTCGAAAACACTGGAGTATTCCTATGATGATTGGTGTATTTCGCAATTAGCAAAACTTAACGGAGATGCTGCGGCTTACAAAGAATTTATTGCACGTGGCCAGTATTGGAAAAATGTTTTTGACTGGAAGCGCGGTTTTATGCGTGCGAAAAAAAATGGCGGATGGTACTCACCCTTCAATCCGTTTGAAGTCAACTTTAATTATACCGAAGCCAATGCATGGCAATATCTTTTTGCTGTGCCGCAAGATGTTGATGGTTTGATTTCGATGATGGGTGGAAAAGAAAAGTTTGAAACAAAACTCGATTCTCTTTTTTCTGTTTCATCAAAAACACAAGGCAGAGAGCAAGCCGACATCAGCGGTCTCATTGGCCAATATGCGCAAGGCAACGAGCCAAGCCACCACATGGCATACTTGTATAATTACTGCGGAACACCCTATAAAACTCAGGAGAAAGTTCGCGAGATCATGAACATGTACACCAATGCGCCCGATGGTTTAATTGGTAATGAAGATTGCGGGCATATGAGTGCGTGGTATGTGATGAGTGCAATGGGTTTCTATCAGGTTACGCCGGGATATCCTTACTATACTATTGGCTCGCCAATTTTTG
>JBKJNS010000299.1:0-2727 GCA_046593455.1 Chitinophagales bacterium
TTTTTAAGTCAGTACTGAATGAAAAATTTGGATATTGAATATCCCCGCCTGCCGGTGGGCAGGGAATATTGAACATCGAATAATGAATGCACTCTCTGCGAAGCGAATACTTCGATATTCTTTATTTCTTATTCGATATTTGATATTCATAAAAATGAGATCAAGAAATTGGCTATACTATTTTTTGAGTAACAAGTTCATTGACGTTCTTCCCTTTAGAAAATTTCTTTTTGTAGAAAGAAAAAAAGTAAGCGATCACTCCTCCTCCAATAATTGTGGGGGCAAGCCACAGCAAAATCGGATAATTTGAATCAATGTTCACCACCAAGAAAGCTGTTACCGCCGCAATGTATCCGCCAATCATGTTGCCGATGTGTTCAAAGAGCCAGGCAGTTTTGCTCACTGCTTTTCCTTTCAGTTTTTTATCTGGTGTAAACCAATTGAACTCCGATAAGTCCGAAAACAATTGCGACAACTCCAAAGAAATCATTGAGCATAAGAATTCTATAAAGTCCAAATACAACCAAAACAAAATCTGAAATAAGTGAAGCAATCAAAATGAACTGATCAAGTTTTGCAATGGGTTTGCTTGCTGAAGGGTTTTTATTGTAAAGAGTTCTTCTTCCTGTAACCACCATTTGATAGCTGAAAATTCCTACCATAAAAAGAAAAGGGATGTTGTGTGCAATGCTCATGTAAATCGCAGTGACAAAAACCATTGACATTCCCCAAAAGAAAAATTTGCCTGCGAGGCGATGCATTTTATTCCCTTTATGAACTGCAAGCGCAACAGGCGCACCTAACAGTGCAAGCGTGCCACCGGTAATGTGAATGATGAGAAAAATTTTGAAGAGGATTTCCATAATGATTTAATTATTCAACAAACATAGCTGTGAAAATATTTTTGAAATTGAGAATGCGATGAAAGGGAATAATGAGCAGATGAAAGCGACAATTGTCATTGTCATAACTTTATATCTCTTATTAACTCAAACGGATTTAACTTCTCAATGTTAAACGTAAATGAAATTCGCTGATACCAATGCTCATAAAAAGGAGTAGAGATTAAATTTGTTTTTATGTCGGAAGAATAGGAGAGTGGCAAATAGATTTCAACTACATCAGGTAACAAGGTAAATCCTATTCCTGCATCGTATTGAAAAACATCATAGTAATTGTTTGGTGCAAAACCAAGATCAGCAAATAAATATAACGGCATAAAAAACGGAACGCGTGCTTTAAGATTCACAGCAAACAGCCATGAATCCGATTCGCCGATGCGTGGTGTTACCCCTGTTGTGCGCATTGCAAAACCACCATCATCATCATTCATTGAAACCTGCTGAGAGAGAAATCCTTCTTGTTCAGTTCTTCCTAAAAAAACATTTTGATAGCGGAAATCATCAATTCCGTTGGAGGCACTTAAATTAAAATCATTACTGCTGTTGCTGAAGATTAAAATCCCGGCAAACATTCTAATATCAAAGCCACGTTTTTTCTTTGGGTAAGTGATGGTGTATTTCCCATCGGCATATATTTTTGCATCTCTGTTGTTTCCGTCAGAATTAATTTCAAAAGATGTATTGAAATGGAATGGATTAAGGACACGACCATCATTGAAGGAATAAGTAAAAAGATTAATCAGTTGATGATTTTTTTCTGAACTGAAATACGAATCCTCCGAAACAAAAATATTGTGGTACTGCAATTTCTGATCAACTGAACTGCGTGAATCTTTTTTCCTGATGTTAAATGTGAGTGTTTGAGCAAGTTTATAATAGCGCAAATCAATTTCATGAGTATCACCATACAAAGCAGTTGTTCCATAGGTGTATGATTTGGCTGATGAAGTGAATTCAATGGAATGAAGAAAACCATTTTGTAAATAGAATGGAACATTCACCGCACCCAGCCCAACAAATTTTCCGCTGTACAAACCAATTTGAGGAAGAAGGATGAAATTTATTTTGTGCGGAACAATCACTGAGTTATACAAAGCAATTCCGGGAGTAAGCCCGTCGTAATAATTCCAACATGCAAGCGGTGTAAAAAATAATTGTGTGCGATTGGGATTGTCAATGCTTGCCAACCACTGAAACCTTATTGGCTCCATTGTCTTTAATACGCCTCTTGTTTTCAAAAAATTATTCTTGCGGTTTATTTCAGGCAAACTGTAATCAGGATCTATTTTAAAATAATCATAATCACCATCAGGAAATGTTACAGTCATTTTACCATTGAATCCACCATACCAGATTTCACCCACTTTGTTTTTGTCTTTGAAAGCTGCAATAGAATAGGGGCCTTTTACTTCGCCATTATTTTTTACCACCAATTGATTGTAGGTTGAATTTCCTATTTGTAAACTCACATCTTTCTTCTTCAATTTGTAATCTAACTGATCATCAGTTTCAATTAACTGATTGAAAAACCAATCAAGTTCTTTCTTAGTTTTCATTGCAAAAAACTTTTTCAGGTCATCAGGATACGGATGCTTGAATTTCCATTCCTCAAAAAATTCATGCATGATGCTGTCATAAATTTCTTTTCCCAAATAATTTTGCAGGTAAAGAAAAACCTCCGGTGTTTTTGCATAAACAATACCGCCATAGTTTGTTGTGGTGAATTGATTTGCATTAATATTCATCGGCTGATCATTTTGAGGCGCAGCACAAAAGCTATAAAAGAGATAATTTCCATAGTGATGCGGATAATCCAAATCCAATG
>JBKJNS010000056.1:0-2908 GCA_046593455.1 Chitinophagales bacterium
ATTTCGGGATCGGGATTGGCCAATGCAAAGATGATGGGGTTGGGTGCCATCTTCATTACCAATTCTTTCGAAACAATATTTCCTTTTGATAAACCTAAAAAAACATCGGCGCCTTCGAGCGCATCTTCGAGCGTATTTAAATCGCGTGCTGTTGCAAATGGTGATTTGTATTTATCAATTTTTGCTCTGTCTTTTCTTATTACACCGCTGCGATCAATCATCACAATGTTTTCGCGCTTTACTCCCAAACTCACATACAATGCCGCACATGATAATGCCGATGCTCCTGCGCCGGAAACAACTACCACCACATCGCCGATTTTCTTTTCCTGAATTTCCAAAGCATTAAGCAATGCAGCAGCAGAAATAATTGCAGTGCCATGCTGATCATCGTGCATCACCGGAATTTTCATTTCTTTTTTCAATTGACTTTCGATCTCGAAACATTCGGGCGCTTTAATGTCTTCGAGATTGATGCCGCCAAAAGTTGGTTCTAATGCTTTTACTGCACTTACAAATTCATCAATGCCTTTTGTGTTGAGTTCGATGTCGAATACATCGATGTCGGCAAAAATTTTAAACAGAATTCCTTTGCCCTCCATCACTGGCTTTGCTGCTTCGGGGCCAATATCACCAAGGCCGAGTACTGCAGTTCCATTGGTAATTACGCCGACCAAATTTCCTTTTGCTGTGTAGCTGTAAACCTTTTCGGGGTGCGCCGCAATTTCTAAACACGGCTCAGCCACACCAGGTGAATAGGCAAGCGCAAGATCACGCTGTGTCTTAGTATCCTTGGTAGGAACTACTTCAATTTTTCCCGGACGTCCTTTGCTATGATAATTAAGGGCATCTTCTTTACTGATTTTTACTGCCATAGATTGATTGCGAATTTCGAATTGTCAATTGCGAATTATGCAATAGTAAATCCAATTCATGTTACATGAATCCGACATCAGATTGCAATTCCTTTTTTTCAATTCTTAATTACAAGGTAGCGCTGTTGCGATAGGCAGTGAATGTGTTTTGTCCGAAGGAATTTCTTCGGAGGGGTGACGAAAGTAAAAAATCTTAACTGAATCAAACATGAGTGAGGGTTTGAAAGGAAAAAATTTCATCAAGTAATGTAAATTCAACTTCAATTTAATGATTGGAGTTATACAAAATCTATATCTTTATCGCCTTAATAATTAAGTATACTTAATTATATTTGCCTCTATCACAAACACATTTTAATTTAATTATATAACTGCTGCCTATAAAGCAGGTTAAAATCAAAACTTTTTTCTCTATATTTCGTGATAAGTATTCCGCGGCGATGCGTTGCCAAATGAAGAGGGATTGAAATTGATGAATTCAGATTAAAATAGTTATTGAAAAAAAAAATTATAAACCCAAATTCTTTGAAGTGCCTATGAAAAATCTTTTACACTTTCCATCCAAATCAGGAAACAGTTTCTATAATTTAAAAATAAATGCACTTTCAATATTTGCTTTAGCAGTTTTAATTTGGTTTTCATGCTTAAATAATTGCATTGCGCAAAATGTTACAAACCTATCGGGCTTTTATCGCAGTGGTCAGGTTTTTATAACCTGGACAAACGTAAGTGACCCATCAACACTTTATAAAATATACCGATCAACAAGTAAAATCAATACAGCTGCCGATATTGATACCGCTGAATATTTAGGATTTGTTGATTACCATTCTTCATTCGATCACAATCTTACCAATGCCGATGGTCAAATACGTTATCAAAGAATTGATTCAGCGGGTGCACCTCTTAATTCTTCAACAGGATTGTGTGTTGCACTTACACTTGTAAATGGGAATTATTACTATGCAGTAACTACACTGCTTGATTCGGTTGAAGATAAATCGATTGTTGAAGGTGAGAACACACTCAGTAATTCAATTATAGAAACTGTGTCAACAGCACAGCCGGTTTTTCAGGAACACAGAGTTAAGGATGGAAAAGGATACGACATTTATACAAATTTTGTAAGCTCGAAATATGCAGTTGATCAGCCGCTGCTTGTGAGGGTTGCAACCTTGGCTTATGATTTTGCTGTTTGCCAACACAAGGTTACAGAAAATACTCCGATGAGAGTTTTTTTTCATGGCGGAGGAAAAAACTTTATATCTAACATAACTGAAGTTTTAAGTAATGATGTTAGACTAGAGATGGAAGATTTTCTTCCTGACTCAACTGTTAATACAGCGTGGTGGGGTTGTAACCCTGCTTATGATGTTTTGAATGATGCAAATAATGTAGCGCCCACTTCAGGAATCAATGTAAATTTCTCACAACAGAAATCAAATATGGTGATTGATTGGGCGATTAAAAATTTACCGATTGATTCAAACCGTATTTACATCGATGGAACAAGTGATGGATCGGCACCTGCATTCTTATATGCCCTTACTTATCCCGAGAGAATTGCAGCAGTGGAGGTGCATACAGGCGCATTCAGTCTTTCATTTCTTAATGATTCAATATATAACTGTTCCCTTAATGAAGGTTATGTTAATCGGGTTGAAGTTGATAATATATTGGGAGAAGTTCCTACGAATCTAATGTGTAATCTTGGCATTAATACTTATGATGCAATGAACGGCAGTTGGGTTGTTCATCAATATCCAAATAAAAGTTATCCAATGATCTTTAGTATCAATGGAAAGAATGATCAAAAACTTGGGTGGACGGAGAAAACAATTTTCTACGATTCAATAAACAACAATCGATTCGGTGGTTATTATTTTTGGGATAGCCGCGACCATAAAGGAAATGATAAATTTTGGAACACTGATAACTATCAATTGTATCGTTACCGCAGAAACATTTCATTTCCTGCTTTTAGTTTTTGTAGTTTAAATGAAGACTATGGCAAGGGTGATACTACCACCGGA
>JBKJNS010000016.1:0-2840 GCA_046593455.1 Chitinophagales bacterium
CGACAATGAAAAAATTGTGAATGCAATTGGCTATCAGTTTATGCCCATCAAAAAATGTTTGGAAGAAACAGCAGCAAAATTTTTAGAAGATGAAAAGAAGGGAAGGGATTTGATTTCGATTTGAGAATTAATTTATTTTCGCACCCCTTCCAAAAACAATGCATCACGTTTATCTTTTAACAGGCAGCAACATTGGCGATCGCAAAAAATATTTGCAACATGCAATTGAACAATTGAATTTAATAGCAGGGGAAGTGCTCAATAGTTCCTCTGTTTATGAAACTGCACCGTGGGGGGTAACAGATCAGGATGCATATATGAATCAGGCACTGATATTGAAAACAAATCTTAAACCGCTTGATCTTTTTTTTGAATTGAAAAAAATTGAAGCAGGCGAAGGAAGAATTTCCCAAAAGAAATATGCGCCCCGCACTTTAGATATTGATATTCTTTTCTACGATGATTTGATTTTAGAAACCGAAGTGCTAACCATTCCGCATCCAAGATTACACTTGCGAAAATTTGTGCTGGTGCCAATGAACGAAATCGCTGCTGAATTTTTTCATCCAATATTGAAAGAGAAAATTAAAACGCTGTTGAAGAATTGTGAAGATGAATTGGCAGTTATCAAAATAAGTTGAATAATGCGAAAGGATTATTTTTTTATTTCCCGATACAAAACTTACTGAAGATCGAGGCAAGCAAATCATCTGTTGTGATCTCACCGGTAATTTCTCCCAACGAATTAAGTGCTCTCTTGATATCGCTCACAAATAATTCTTTCGAAACTTCGGCATCAAGTGCAATTATAATTTCAGCAAGTGCTTCTTCCGTTTTCAGCAATGCATCATAATGCCGTGAATTGGTAACAACGGTTTTATCTGTTAAATTATTTTCGTGAAGAACCTTATCTACTAATTTTTGTTTGAGAAGATCAATGTGCGTTTTTTGTTTTGCTGAAATGAAAAGAAGATTTTCAATAGAATTATATTCTGATTCTAAATTTCTATTTACAATACCATCAATTTTATTTCCAACAACAATGGTTTCAATTTTATTCAGTGGCAATTGCGCCAAATCTTTATTCAAATCATCAGCATTCATTTCATTCACATCAAAAACATAAATCACAATCGCCGATTCGCTGATCTTTTCTATAGTTCTTTCAACACCCAATTTTTCAATCACATCAGTTGCTTCCCGCAATCCTGCAGTATCAACCAACCGGAAAATAATTCCGTTGATATTGATTGCTTCTTCAATAGTGTCTCTGGTAGTGCCGGGAATTTCTGAAACAATGGCGCGCTCTTCATTTAACAATGCATTCAATAATGTTGACTTACCTGCATTCGGTCTTCCTGCAATTACAGTTGTAACGCCATGCCGGATTACATTACCTAATTGAAAACTTGATTTCAGTTCAAAAATTTTCAAACTGAGATTCATAATCAGTTTTTTTAATTCCTCTCTGTTTGCAAACTCAACATCTTCTTCTGCAAAATCCAATTCCAGTTCAATCATTGATGCAAAATGAATTAACTCATCACGCAGAATTTTTATTTCCAAAGAAAATCCTCCTCGCATCTGATTCATTGCAGCTTGGTGCGCACTCTCAGAATCAGATGCAATTAAATCTGCAACCGCTTCGGCTTGTGATAAATCCATTCTGCCATTGAGGAAAGCGCGCTGTGTAAACTCACCTGCCTTCGCTGGCCGTGCACCTGAATTAATTAACAATTGAATTATTTTTTGAATAATGAATTGTGAACCATGACAAGAAATCTCCACTACATTTTCTTTTGTATAAGAGTTTGGTTCTTTAAAAATTGCAGCCACCACTTCATCAATAATTTTTTCTCCGTCCACAATATGCCCGAAGTGAAGTGTATGAGAATTTTCATTTGCTAAAACTTTCCTTTTAAAAATTGAATCGGCAATGGTGATCGCATCACTCCCCGAAAGCCGTATCACAGCAATTGCTCCAATGCCGGCAGGAGTAGAAAGTGCAACAATAGTATCCTCATTAATCATGTTACAAAGTTGAACATCGAAAGCGGATTTTCGAAAAATGTTTTTTGCACTGTTATTTTCGCAGCCGTGAAAATAATATTTGTTTGTCTTGGAAATATTTGCCGATCGCCAATGGCTGAAGGTATAATGAAGAATTTGGTAAGGAAATATGATTTGGATTGGAAGATAGAAAGCGCCGGAACCGAAAATTATCACGTAGGAGAAAACCCCGATAAAAGAGCAGTTAAAACCTGTGCGAAAAATGGAATTGATATTTCAAAACAAATCGCAAGAAGAATCAGCGTAAATGATTTCTCAGAATTCGATATCGTGTATTCACTGGCTGAAGAGGTGAATAATGAAATTGAAACTTTGCTGAGAAACAATAACTCATCGGGTGAATTTAAGTTGCTGCTTGATGAAGTTTATCCCGGTGAAAACAAATCGGTACCAGATCCTTATTTCGGAAAAGAAGAAGATTTTGATTATGCTTTTGAGTTGATTGCAAAAGCCTGCAATACAATTCTCAAAAAATATTCTGCTATCAATTAGTTGCTTTTGTAATCTCTTTAAACTTCACATAAGAATAAACAACAGGGATAATTCCAAGAATGAGGATTCCACCAATCATTACAAAAGATGCGACTACATCAGAAACAAATAGACTGATAACAGAAATTACTAATCCACCATAAAACCAAAGTCTTCCTCCGAGAATATGTGTTTGTTTCCATACTTCTTCATTCGATAATGTCCAAGGAGTTCGTATTCCCACAAAAAAATTAGAACGCATTGTTCGCATGTAGTTACCGAGCATAGCAAAAAGCAAT
>JBKJNS010000062.1:0-4292 GCA_046593455.1 Chitinophagales bacterium
CTTTCCCGAATAATTATTAATATTCTCTTACTCTTTAACTAATTTAATTACCTGTTTTACTTCGCTGTTGGTTATGATTTTTGCGAAATACATTCCGCTTGGTAATATGGCACCTGCATGTATTTCTTTTCCATTCATTTCGTATTGCTCCAATAGCTTTCCTGTTAAGTCATAAATTTTTACCACGCTGTTTGTTTCTTCACCTGAAGCACTGATTACAAAATAATTTGAAGAAGGATTAGGGTAAATCTTGATTTGACTTTCTTCATTCAGTTCACTTGTCTTACAATTGATTGTTACATATGAACCTAAAGAATTTTTTGTGCATCCGGTTGCCGTAATGGTTACCATACATTTGTAAGTTGCGGTTGATGTTGCAGTATAGGTTGCATTGGTTGCGCCGCTTATTGTTGAACTGCCTTTTTTCCATTTAAAAGTAATACCCGTTGTAGGAGTTGGGGTGCATGTTAAAAGTACTGAACCTCCTGAGCAAGGCGCTTGAGAAACATCTGAAGTAGGTTTTGTGTTTTTAATAACTCCAATTGAATTTGAAGTGGTAGTGCTGCAACTATTGCTGACTTTGCAAGCAAATGTTGCGGTCTTTTTTGCGAGGTAAGATTGATTGGTTTCTCCATCGAGGTTGTTGCCATCTTTTGTCCATTGGTAAGTTAAACCTGCTGCGGCTACAGAAAGTGTTACTCCCTTATTTCCACAGAATGAAACAGGACCATCGGCTGTAACTGATGCTTGCCCGGAAGTTGGCGCAACTGAAACATTTATATAACCATTTTTTATTTCAACATCAGAACCCAAGGCATTGGCAGCCGTTAGTGATACAGCATAGCTACCTGCAGTTGAATAGGTAATGCCGGTTGGGTTTTTTAAATTACTGGTAGCCGGGCTTCCTCCTGTAAAAGACCATGTCCACGTAGTTGGCGATCCAAGACTGAGATCGGTAAAGTTGATGGAACTTCCTGAACATATATTTGAAGAGGATGCTGAAAAGTCTGCGAGTGGAGTAAGTGCATAGTTTGAATCAATATTTATTAAGCTGCAATTGAACACACTATCGTTTGCAGGGTTATCACCCAATACCAATCGCATGCTATCTAGCACCTCGCGGTAATGTTGAATTAGTGTTTGGTAAATAGGATTAAAAATTTGATTTGAATCTTCTTTAATGTCATTACCGAGATCATAAAATTCTTCTGTTTCCTCATCGCATGCCGAGCGTATATATTTATAGTTGTGATCACGCACGGCTCGTATATCGGGAACATCTTTCGCAGTGGTATCATTAAAATACTCGTACATAAAAAGATTCCGCTGTTTACTGTTATTCGCAAGAGCGTGAAGTGAAAATCCATCATCATTGAATGTATCGGTTATTCCTGCTGCTTCTAAAATGGTTGGGAAAATATCAATGTTTAATGCAAACTGATTGTCAATGGTGGTGTTTGGTGCAAACCATTTTGGATATCGAACAAACAAAGGAATGTGAATTGACTCTTCATAAGCAAGGCGCTTCTTTTTGAAAAAATGCTCTCCGATAAAAACACCATTGTCACTCATAAAAATTATCAATGTGCTATCGAGAATATTCTTGCTTTCAAGAATGTTAAAAATAGTATCAAGACCAACTTCTGCCGCAATTAATGTTTCATAATAAGTTTGTATGTCGTCTACACAAGCAGCAGAATCTTTGTTGTAATTGTTGTCAGTATAAAGATAGCTGGGGTAATTTTTAGTATAGCCGCCAAAGTTTGATGGTAAAGGCACAGTTTGATTATGATACTCATTCTTATATCCGGGATATGCTTTATAAGGCGGGTGTGGGGCATAAGGATCGTACATTAAAAAGAATGGAGAATTCGTGGGAGCATTCTTAAAAAAGTCAGGAACGAATTCGTTTATCGCTTGAGAAGCATTCTTTGGTACCAAAGTATCTTTTCCATTGTATGAAAATGTCTGTGGCCCGTATCCTCCTCCATCATAGGCAAAATAATAGTTGAAATCGTTTGTAGGAAATACAAATGAATTAACAAACTTTCCAACAATCCCCGTGTAATAGCCATTGTCTTTTAAAATTCTTGCAATGGTAAGCGTGGAGGTATCGTATTCCTGCTTGTTACTTGTAAAGCCATTATGATGCGGATATTGACCTGTAAGAATTGATACTCTGCTGGGCTCGCACATGGAGAGTACAACAAAGCTGTTTTTGAAATTCGCGCCTTCATTTGCAATTCGATTAATATTGGGTGAATTAAACCATGATGGACCACCTGTTGACGGATAGTCCGCATACCTGCCATCATCAACAATTACTAAAAGAATATTAGGTCTTGATGGGGTTTGCGAGAATGAGTTTTGAAAAGATAGGAGAATAGAAAATAGAATAGGAGTTAAGGCAAGATGTTTCATTTAGAATATATTTAATAAGTGAAAAATATGTTTCAAAAATACAATATTTACCAAGATCGTAATGAAGCGTTTGGAATTGAATGTTAATTATGTTTCATGAGTATTTTTGAACCTGATTTGGTATGAACTCTTTATTTTATTCTACGTACATCAGCAGATCGATTTGTTGTAAATCTAATTGTGACTAAATATTATAGTGATGAAAAACAGTATGTTGAAACTTCTGGTTTTGATTAGTTTGTTTGTTATTGATATGAAAGTATATGCTGCATGCACTTTGCCTATTCCTTCAAACGTCAAGCTTAAAAATCCAACGAGTTGTTCGATTGATGTATCCTGGGATAAGGTTACAAATGCCGCCTATTACATTGTACAATACAGAGTGACAGGAAGCGACACTTGGTTGCATACAACAAACATTACTGATAAAATAACCACACTAACAGGATTGTTAGCAAATACTTCTTATGATGCAGCCGTAGCAAGTTATTGTGATGACAGTACAACAGCGGGGTTTTCTGCGGCGGTATTAAAAATCACTAAAAAATGCAGTACGCCATCAAATTTAAGTTCAGCTAATGTCACTATTAGTTCAGCAACAATCAACTGGACTGCAGTGTGTGGCAGCGGACTTTTTATTTTGCAATACAGAAAAACCGGTGTAACGATTTGGACAAAGATTTCAAATATTACCACAACAAATTATACGCTTACAGATTTATTGAGTACAACCCAATATGAGTATCGTGTGCAGGCGGATTGCGGCTATGCGAAATCTTCTTGGTCAGGCATACTTAACTTTACAACACTAACTCCGGGCGGAACAAAAGGAAATATTTTATTGATCATGCTTGATGATGCAAGGTTCGATGAATTTCAATCAAACGGAGCCCCTGCGTGGTTCAACACACCAGCAATTACAAGTATTGCCAATGAAGGAGTAAATTTTAAAATTACTATTCCCACAACTTCACAATGTGCACCAAGCAGAGCATGCATTTATACAGGATTGTATCCGCATTTGAACGGTGTTACAAAAAACGGCGATCAACTTGATTCTTCTCTTAACATGATCCAGAAAATTCTTAAAACTAATGGGTACTACACTGGTTTTGTTGGAAAGTATGGTCAATTCTTAGGAACACCAACTGGATTTAATTGGTGGGCCACAAGTGATGGTGATGTATATAATGATGCGCTCTATACAATTAACGGTGTTGATACAACAATTAGCGGAAGTATAATTGATATTTATCCTCAGCTTGCAAAAACATTTTTAAACTCAGTTCCTGAAGGGAAAGATTTTGTTCTGTTTTATTTTCCACGTGCGCCGCATCTTCCAACTGTACCCCGCACAGTTGACTCTTTACTTTATATCGGCGAATCAATTCCTTACCCATCAAACTATAAGTTTTACAAAAATAATTATCCATCGTTTTACTCAGATCATAAATGGATAGTTGACAGTTTGCAGATTGATTCGATCAAGCGTTTGAGGTTTCAAACCATTAAGGGAACCGATGATAATGTTGATTCACTTTTAAACTGGATTGATGAAAAAGGAATACTCGATAGCACATTAGTTGTATTTACCAGCGATAATGGATACTTATTAGGTGAGCATAAACTCAATGAAAAAATATTAGCACTCGAAGAATCAATCAGACTTCCATTGTTTATCAGATACCCGAAGTGGTTTGCGGCAAGCTCTGTAATTTCAGATGAAATTGCATCTAATCTTGATATCGCAACAACCTTTCTTGATTTTGCAGGAATTGAAAACACATTTGGTTTTCAAGGGTTGTCGCTTCATAAAATTTATTCCGGTGAAACTTTCCGTAAGAATTTTTTATACGAAAGCGGTTACGACC
>JBKJNS010000093.1:0-2882 GCA_046593455.1 Chitinophagales bacterium
CTTTATAGATATCAATATCATAAAGTAGTGTACAATACATTGGATGCAGATAGCTTACCCATTATTGCATCGGGAGCTTTGTTCATTCCAAAAAATATTCCATGTAAAGCACCGCTGATGAGTTATCAGCATGGAACCATTTCTGTAAAAACAGAAGTGCCTTCCACACTTAATTCGCTCGAAGTTTTAATTGGTGAAACATCGGCTTCGGATGGCGCAATAGTTACTATGCCTGACTATTTAGGGCTTGGTGATTCACCGGGGTTACATCCATATATGAATGCAGAAACTGAAGCGAGAGCAACAGCAGATCTGTTAGTGGTTGCAAAAGAAATTTGCAGTGACCTTGGCGTAGTGTTGAATGATCAATTGTTTTTGCTTGGCTATTCGCAAGGCGGGCATTCCACCATGGCTGCGCATCAAATGATTCAGGAATCTTATGGAAACTATTTTAAAGTTACAGCATCGGTTCCTATGAGCGGACCTTATGATGTTTCGGGATTGCAGGCGCAAACGATTTCGCAGAATGTTGAATATCCCAATCCCGGTTATCTTCCTTATTTTCTTTTAGCTTACAACAGTGTGTATCACATTTACGCTAGTAACTCAGATTTTCTTGCATCACCCTATGATGTAACAATACCTCCTTTGTTTGATGGCACACATGAACTGAGTGAGGTGAATGCAATTATGCCTTCAATCCCCAATCAAATTCTTGTTCCATCTGTACTTGATTCGTTCAACACTTACCCCGATTACCGATTGTATAAATATTTGAAGATGAATGATACCTACAATTGGAAAGCCGATGCGCCCATTCGTATGTTTTATTGCGAAGCTGATATGGATGTAAATTATTTGAACTCGTTTGTTGCGTATGATACTTTAATTGCAAATGGTAGTGTTTCAGTTTCTAAATTCAGCAGTGGTGCTTTGCTTGATCATTCGGGTTGTGTGTTTCCATCTTTGCTTTCTGCAAAGGCATTTATAGATTCGTTTAGATTGGATAAGTTGAAATTCGCTTTTGACATCACCAATTGCTCAACACCATTTGCAAGTGACGGATCAGTAACGGTGCATGTTAGCAGCGGGTTTGCGCCATATACTTATTTGTGGAGTAATGGAACTACTGATTCAACTCTTTCAAATGTTCCGTTAGGATTTTATACGATCACTGTTACTGATGCAACCGGTTGCCCTAATACAACTTCGGTTTTTGTAAGTGTGCAAGTTGGAATTGATGAAGTGTTTGCAGAACAAACTTCAGTGACACCGAATCCAATGCATAAGTTTTCTACCATTCAATTTCCTGAAGTGGGAAATTATTCTGTTGAACTTAGTGATGCATCAGGGAGGTTAATTATGAATGAAAATTTTTACGGGGATAAATATATTTTGCTTCGTAGAAATCTTTCTCCGGGAATTTATTATCTAAAAGTGAAAAATCAAGAAGCGGTTCCGTTTGTAAAGATGATTGTTGTGGAGTAGGGCAGAGAAATTTACTCCTCCACTTTATAACTCACCAAATATTTTGGGTTAATAATTCCGCTGCTCATTGCAGCATTGTGACTTTTAGATAAAGCAACATCAGGAATTTAAATTCACTTCAAAAATACTTTTTCAATTCTTTACCTTTACGTCTTCATTTAAAACTCCAATCTAATTACTAATCAAGATCAAAAGCGCAGGGTTGCAATACTCGGCTCAACCGGTTCAATAGGAAAACAGGCTTTGGAAGTTATCGCCTTGCACCCCGATTTTTTTGAGGTTGAGGTTTTGACTGCAAATTCAAATTCAGAATTATTAATTGAACAGGCAATTAAATTTAATCCCAATTGTATTGTAATTACCGATGATAAAAAATACAAAGAAGTAAAAAGCGCACTTGCTTCAACAGCTGTAAAAGTTTTTTCGGGAACTGAAGCTCTCTCACAAATAGTGCAAATGGAAACTGTGGATGTGGTGCTTACTGCAATGATGGGTTATGCAGGGCTAAAACCAACCATTGAGGCCATTAAAGCAAAGAAACCAATAGCACTTGCAAACAAAGAAACAATGGTTGTTGCAGGCGAGTTGATTACCTCTCTTGCAAAAGAAAACGCAGTAAATATTTATCCTGTTGACAGTGAACATTCTGCAATATTCCAATGCATGGCAGGGGAGTGGCACAATAAGATTGAGAAAATTATTCTCACCGGTTCTGGCGGGCCTTTTAGGGGAATGAAAACAGCGCAACTTAAAAAGGTTACAAAAGAACAAGCACTTAAGCATCCTAATTGGAGCATGGGAAATAAAATAACCATTGACTCTGCAACATTAATGAACAAAGGGTTGGAGGTAATAGAAGCAAAATGGTTGTTTGGTTTAAAAGTTGAACAAATTGAAGTAATTATTCATCCGCAATCAATTATTCACTCGCTCGTTCAATTTGAAGATGGTAGTATTAAAGCTCAACTTGGATTACCCGATATGCGATTGCCAATTCAATATGCATTGGGATTTCCTCACCGGTTAAAAACAGATTTTCCAAGGTTCAGTTTTTCTTCATACCCTAACCTTTCATTCGAGAATGCCGATACAGAAACATTTCGTAATCTTGCGCTTTCTTTTGAAGTAATGAATAAAGGAGGAAATGCCGCCTGTATTTTAAATGCCGCGAACGAAATTGCAGTAGCTGCATTTTTAAATGATCAGGTTTCATTTTTAGGAATTACGGATGTTATTGAAAAATGCCTCAGTAAAGTTTCCTTTATAAAAGAACCTTCATTAGAAGATTTAATAAATACCAACACCGAAACCCGAATGTTCGCCAATTCAATTTTAGCTTCCTAAAAATAAAAGTTCATTGCCATGATTGTTGTACTTATTAAAGCCGGACAACT
>JBKJNS010000107.1:0-9393 GCA_046593455.1 Chitinophagales bacterium
GGCGATGTAACCAATCATCATGGTACCGATGACTTTGATGACATCTGGTTGATTGGTATAGATGCAGATGGCAATATTTTGTGGAACAATAGTTTTGGAGGAACAGATTATGATCACGGCAATGTGGTGATTGCTCTCAATGCCGATGAGGTTATTGTTGCAGGCAGCAGTTTGTCAATTGATGGTGATCATAAAACAACTTGCATAGAGGATTCGTGTTATCAAATTTCGGAAGAGTGGTTTGCATTAGTGAATACGCATTGCACTGAAGTGGCAACAAGCAGTTTTACTTTTTCAAAAAATGATCAGGCAATTACTTTCAACAACACATCAACCGGTGCAACAAGTTACACTTGGGATTCTGGCGATGGAAACACGAGTACTGAAAAAAATCCTGTTCACGCTTATACCATCAACCAAAATGTTTTTTCTTGTTTAACTGCAACATCTTCCTGCTCGAATGAATCAGCATGTCAAATAATTCCAACTTGCAAATTGCTTACTCCAAATTTTAGTGTAAGCTATTATGGATTGCAGGTTTCATTTTTTGACAGTACCATTCTTGCTGCATCATGGTTGTGGGATTTTGGTGATGGAAATATTTCAACACAAAGAAATCCTTCTCACAATTATTCTGCAAATGGAAATTACACAGCAACATTAACCGTGGATGATTCATGCGGAGCTTCATACCAAACTTCAAAAATAGTTTCCACCTGCAATGGATTGATTTCAAATTTTAATTATGCTGCAGAGGGAAACAGCATTGCATTCACTGATAATTCTATCGGAAATCCAAATGGATGGCTGTGGGATTTTGGGGATGGAAGTACTTCAACACTTCAAAATCCTGTTCATGATTTTGGGTTTGGAAGTTCTTTCAACGTGTGCTTAACAATTTCAAATTCTGCCTGCACTGTTACCAATCAAAATTGTATAGATGTTATCACTTGCACTACCAATGCACTTTCTGCATTTGCTGTTTCATCTCACGATAATGAAATTACTTTTGATAATACTTCACTCAATTCCACTTCTTACTTATGGAATTTTGGTGATGGTGCTACTTCAACAGAAAGCGAACCCGTGCATGAATATCCTGAGGGGCTTGGTATCTATAGCAGTTGTCTCATTGCCTCTGATAATTGCGGAAGTGATACTACGTGCGAAACAATCTATATGGGACTCGGGCCAGTCACATCAAGTTTTACTTATATAACTTTTGGGTTGAGCGTTGCTTTCACCAATCTTTCTACCAACGCTGTTACATATCTGTGGACTTTTGGCGACGGCGCAACATCAACAGAAGCAAATCCATTTCATACTTATGCAGCAAATGGTTTGTATCATGTGTGTTTGATTGCTTATGATCAATTGGGCAATACAGATACTTCTTGTCAGGATGTTCCGCTTTGCATTGATGTGGATGCAGATTATGATTACAGTGCAACGCTGTTAACGGTTTCATTTACTGATCAATCTGTTGCAGCAACACAATGGATTTGGAATTACGATGATGGATTTCAATCTTCATTTCAAAATCCAACACACACTTTTCAAAATAATGGTACTTATGATGTTTGTTTAATTGCCACCAATGTTTGTTCACAGTCAGATACTTTTTGTAAAACCATTACAGTGTGTGGCGCATTGGTTGCCGATTTTAATAACAGTCAATCTTACCTCAGTGTTACGTTCAATGATCTCACTGTTGCAGCTACATCGTGGTTCTGGATTTTTGGCGACGGGCAAACTTCAACCTTGCAAAATCCGGTTCACAATTATGCTGTTGCAGGAAACTACACAGTGAATTTGGTGGTGTCTGATGCATGCGGGCAATATGCATCGTTCAATAAAATAATTTCTGTTTGCAATCCTGTGCTTGCGAACTATAATTATTCAATCACCGATCTTGCAGTAACTTTTACCGATCAAACAATTGCTGCAACACAATGGCATTGGGATTTTGGTGATGGCGATTCTTCGGTACTTCAAAATCCGGTTCACAATTATTTAAGCAATGGCATTTACAATGTTTGCCTTGCAACTGAAGACAACTGTGGTTATCGCGATACCTTGTGTAAATCAATAACTGTTTGCGCACCCATTCAAACAAAGTTTGGTTTTACGGCTGATCATCTTTCGGTTTCATTTTACGATTCAACTGCAAATGCAACTGCATGGGTTTGGTATTTTGGGGATGGAAATATTTCTTCCTCTCAAAATCCGGTTCATGCATATGCAAGTGCGGGCACTTACAATGTTTGTTTGGTAACATCTGATATTTGTAATCATTCAAACAGTTTTTGTAAAGAAGTTGTGATCTGCGATACATTCAGCGCACAGTTTTTATCTTCTTCTTTTTACCTCACTACATTTTTTACAGATGCAACTTCAAGTGCAATAGAATGGAATTGGAATTTTGGGGATGGAAATTCTTCGGATGTTAAAAATCCGGTTTACACTTATGCTTCAAACGGAATTTACACTGCATGTTTAACAGCTACGGATGTGTGCGGATACACTGATTCAGTATGTAATCAGTTAAAAGTATGTTCGCCACTGGTTTCAAATTTTTCTTTCAACAATAATTATCTCGCTGCAAACTTTACGTCACTCGCACCAAATGCAACAATCTGGAAATGGTATTTTGGTGATGGGGCAACTTCAACAATTGAAAATCCATCGCATACTTATTCTGCCAACGGAATTTACACAGTGTGTTTTGTTGTAACAGATTTGTGCGGACAAACAGATTCAGTTTGTAAATTAATAACTGTGTGCGCACCATTGGTTTTAGATTTTACATGGCAACAAAATAATTTGCAAGAAGCATTTACCAATCAATCACCCAACACCATTCAATGGTATTGGGATTTTGGTGATGGCACAATTTCTACCGAAGAAAATCCGGTTCATGTTTTTCCTATGCATGGTGAATGGAATGTTTGTTTGATTGCATTTGATCTTTGTAAGTCTGATACCATTTGCAAATTGGTTAATGTTGTTTGCCCGGCCTTCAATGCAGATTTTTCTTTTGATGTATCGACAGTCAATGTTGCGTTCACCGATTTTAGTGCTAATGCAATTAAGTGGGAATGGAATTTTGGTGATGGCGGCGATGCAAATGAACAAAACCCCATTCACACTTTTAGTGATACCGGCAGCTATCAAGTTTGTTTAATTGCTTATGATAGTTGCAGCAGTGATACCATGTGTAAAGTGGTTGAAATTGTTCCGGTAGGAGTTGGAGCAATAAAAAATTTCATCAACTGGTTTGAAGTTTATCCCAATCCTGCAACTGATCGTGCAACAATTTCTTTTTCGGTTTTGGAAGCCGGAGAAATAGAAATAGTTTTGGAGGATGTGAATGGAAGAGTAATAAAAAATATCACTGATAAAAATTTTGTTGCAGGAAAATATTCAGAGAAAATAGAGTTAAGTGATTTGAGCAAAGGAATTTATTTGTTGCGAATGCAATCGCAGTTTTATAAGGCTTCAAAAAAACTGATTGTGCAGTAAGTCAGCTTGAACAACCAGAAGTAATGATCAAAGCACTCATTGTTGATGATGATGATTTCTCGAGGGACTGTTTAAAAATCCTGATTGAAAAACACATACCTGAAATCACTTCGGTGCATCTTGCGGGAGATGCCATCACTGCAAGAATTTTCATTGATCAGCATCACCCTCAACTTGTTTTTTTAGATGTAGAGATGCCGCGTTATTCTGGTTTTGATCTTCTTAATATGATAGCAGAAAAAAAATTCGATGTCATCTTCACAACATCATTTAAACAGTATGCTATTAAGGCAATCCGGTTCAGTGCGCTCGACTATTTACTGAAACCGGTTAAGAAGGATGAATTGATCGAAGCAGTTCAGCGTCATCTCGAAAAGAGAGACCAGGAGAATCATCGCCCGGCGCTCTACAAAAATTTCCTGAATACACTTCAGAAGAAAGACATTAAAGATTTCCGGCTGGCGATACCTACTACTGAAGGTGTTTTCTTTTTTCATCCTGATGAAATTATTCGCTGTGATGCTGTACGCAGCTACACAAAATTTTTTCTTTCAACAGGAAAAACGTTTCTCGCTTCAAAACCATTGCGTGAGTATGATGAATTGTTGCAGGAGAATGGTTTTTTACGGGTACATAAATCGCATCTCGTAAATACTCAGTACGTACTCCGTTATTTGCCTTCAGGGTTTTTATTGATGAAAGACGAGTCGAAAGTAGAAGTGGCGAGAAGAAGAAAAGCAGAAATTGAATCTGTTCTTAGAAGCCGAACAGTATGAGACGATCAATTGAATTTTAAATTGCCTTTGGGAAAATCATTTTCTCCGATGGGAAATCAAAGTCATTAGTTCAAATGGATAAACCCTATTTCGCATTGTAACTTTTTAATGACCTGATGCAAATGAAATTTAGTTCGTGCTTATTTTTTCTTCTCGTGTTTATAATTCAATCGCATGCGCAAACAAATGTGATTGATTCAATCAAACAACTTCTTGCCACAGCACCAAATGATACTTCCAAAATCCGACTACTCAATCGTCTTGCAGAGGAAAGCGAAGACACCATTATGTTGAATTATGCAAGGCAGGCATTACAAGAGCTACAATCATTGCCGGTTGCATTTCAAAATAAAAACAAGAAATATTTCCTTACCCAACAGGCATCTTCTTTTTATTGGTTATCCAATTACTTCAACAGATACACTGATGAATCCGACTCCGGAATAATCTACCTGTATAGAACGCTTGAGCCTGCGTTAGAAAATCACGATTCTCTGCACATTGGATTGGTATATAATGATCTTGCGGTTCTCAAAGCCAATAGGGGACCCGATACTATTCTGTATTGGATTACTAAAAGCCTCCCTTTTACTATTGCCTCAAAGGATTCCACACAACTTGCATCGGCTTACACCAACTTCGGCCACCTTTATCGCATGAAGGGAGAATATCAGAAAGCGCTCGATTATTTGTTCATGGGTATGCAGATTGATCAGAAGCTTGGAAATAAAGTTGACGTAGGAGTCGAACTGAATAATATCGGGCAGATTTATCTTGAAATGAATTTCTTTAATGAAGCTCTTGAATACTTAAAGCGATCACTCGCAATTACCCGGCAAAATGATGATGAGAAGGCATTGGCAATGCGTTTTAATAACATGGGAGGTATTTATGACAAGTTGCACAAGTATGACACTGCGATCTCATATTACGACAGCAGCCTGCAAATCAGGCAACGGCTTGGCTCACCCGCAGGACTGGCAAAAACTTACGCCAACCTGGGTTCTACATGGATAAACCTGAAGGATCTTGACAAAGCAATTTTTTATTACCGTGAAAGTATTCGTAATGCATTGCTTTCAACGGATACAGCACAGCTCTTTACTTCTTACGCCTACCTGGCTGCTTCATTCCTGCGCAAGAATATAGAAACTGACAGCGCTGAATTGCTGCTTAAAAAAGCACATGATTACTTTAAGATAAAGGGGAATGCCCGCAATATGCTGGAGATCACCTACTGGCTTATGAAAGTGTATGAAAAGAAAAAAGATTTTGAAAGAGCATACTCTTATACGCTCGAGTATCTTACCGCACGCGATAGTGTGGAAAGCACTGAGGCAAGAAAAAATGCTTTGAGAAAAGGATTTGAGTTTGAGTACCAGAACAAGGCAGCATTAGCTGCGGCTTTCCAACAAAAGAAAGATGACCTCGCTGAGGAAAAACTTACACAGCAAAAAAACTTGCGCAATCTTGCTATTGCAGGATTGGTTTTCCTGCTGATCATTGTTGCGTTGCTTTTCAATCGTTTCCGGCTCAAGCAAAAAACCACAAAAGCGCTTGAAGCAAAAAATAAAATCATTGAGCAGGAAAAGCGGCGCGCCGAAGAGAGTGAGAAATTCAAGTCGCGGTTTCTGGCAAACATGAGTCATGAAATCAGAACTCCAATGAATGCAGTGATTGGCTTAACGAATCTGCTGCTCGATTCATCTGCAACGGAAAAGCAGAAGTTTTATCTCGATGCAATAAAAAAATCATCAGAGAATCTGATGGTGATTTTGAATGATGTGCTTGATCTTAGTAAACTGGAAGCGGGTAAAATGCAGCTTGAAAAAATCCCATTCCGTATTCCAGATGTGATTGAAAATGTTGTGGTCACCTTACGGCACAAGGCAGATGAGAAGGGATTAAAACTTGAAACAAATATTGCGAATGATATTCCCGAATTTGTAAAAGGTGATTCATCAAAATTGTATCAGGTTTTAATTAACCTGGTTGGCAATGCGATTAAATTTACAGAAAGAGGAAATGTTTCGATAGAAGTGAGATGTGAAAAGTCAAGCGTGAATATTGAATCTTCTGTATCACACGTTTCAAATCTCACCTTTCACGTAATTGACACCGGCATCGGCATTGCAAAAGAAAAACTGAAAACAATTTTTGAATCTTTCAGGCAAGCAGCGAATGATACTTCAAGAAAATTCGGAGGAACAGGATTGGGACTTTCCATTTCGCAACAGATTATTCAATTGCACGGAAGTGAGATACAAGTTACAAGTGAAGAAAATAAAGGTTCAGTTTTCTCATTCACTATTCAATATGAAATTTCTACTGCCGAAGAATTTAAAATGTTTCATCAACCCATAACTGAAGTTGATTATTCACGATTTGCAACGCTCAAAATTCTTCTTGCCGAAGACAATGAATACAATCAACTTGTTACGGTTGAATCGTTGAAGCGTTTAGTTCCCACTCTCAGAATTGATGTAACGGAAAACGGAAGAGAAGCATTGGATGCACTGTTGGAAGAAGATTATGATTTGATTTTAATGGACGTGCAAATGCCGGAGATGAACGGATATGAAGCAACCAAAACAATCAGACAAGAATTTAGCGGGAAGAAAAAACTGATCCCAATTATTGCGCTTACCGCATCGGCAACCCGGGAAGAAATTGAAACAGGATTCCAATCCGGTATTTCGGCTCATCTTCCCAAGCCGTTTATTGCACGAGATCTGCTGCTTGCAATGGCGCACGCACTTGGATGGAGTTCGGGGAATGAAAACTCGAATGCACTCTTTGCAGAAGCTTTTTCAAATGAAGCGGACACAATAGATCTTTCTGCTCTAAAAAAATACAGTGAAGGTGATAGCAAGCTGATGAAACTTTACATTGAAAAGTTTATTGAATCAGCGCCTAAAACTTTTTCTAAAATCAAAATAGCATTTGAAAGTAATGCATTTGATGAAGTAAAAAGAATGATTCATTCTATTAAACCACAACTCGTTCTTCTCGGCTTGCATAAACTTAATCACCTTGCTGCTGAAATTGAAGATTCGTTTTCATCAGGATTGCCTAAGGAAAAAATTTCTTTTCATTTCTCTAAATTTGAAAGCGCTCTCAACAAAGCAATCACGGTGCTTTCAAATACTTCGCTGAGATAAAAATACCAATCGGAAAATTATAACCGCCGTTCGGAAAACCGATTTGTCTTCAGTATATTTCACACCGCATATTTGACGCATAATCATTTTCAACTAAAACTTTTCACTCATGAAAAAAATTATTTCCGCATTCATTCTTGCTGCTGTTTTAATAAACACAATGCAGGCACAAAACACATTTCCAACCACTGGCGCTGTCGGTATTGGAACTACAACTCCAGATGCTTCTTCATTGCTTGATATTGTTTCAACAACGAAGGGATTGTTAATTCCACGGATGACGAAAACACAACGCGATGCGATTTTATCACCTGTTGCAGGATTAATGATTTACCAAACCACAAACACACCGGGCTTCTATTATTATGATGGTGCAGCATGGGTGGCTGTAGCTCCTAAGAGTGCGAACAAGTCACTCTCCAATCTAACAGCACCTACTGCTATTGCTGTTGAACTCCTTCCGGGAACCGATAACACCATCAACTTTGGGTCTTCTTCTTTTTCTTGGAAGGATGGTTATTTCGATGGAACTGTTTATGCCACAACCGGATTACATTCCGGTGGCGGCGTTGCCTTACAAATTGATCCGAATGGTGCAAAAACTTCGGATGCGCGATTCATGGAAGTGGCGGCAAATGGAACTGAGTACGTAGGTTTCAAAGCACCATTAAGTATTACTGCTTCAAAAGTTTGGTCACTTCCTGACGCTGACGGAACAAATGGACAGGTGCTTACCACTAATGGATCGCAAACACTTAGCTGGACGACTCCTGTTGGCGGCGGCGGAGCAAACACTTCATTGTCAAATCTCACCACCACCTCAGTTAATCTGAGTTTACTTCCTTCATCAGATAACACAATAGATTTTGGTTCTTCCTCTCTTTCATGGAAAGATTTATATGCCGATGGCAATGCATTTATTACAAACGGAATTCACATTGGAGGAACCACTGTACCCGGTGCAAAATTAGAGATCACAACTTCGAGTACTGTTCCCGCAGCAATCAGAATAAATCCATATACTTCTCTTTTGACCGGCGGTACCGGCGAAATTCAGTTTATGGAAACAGCTACTAACGGTACAAATTATGTTGGATTTAAAGCGCCCTCTTCAATAACTGCAAATAAAATTTGGATACTACCTTCGGTTGATGGAACCAATGGTCAGGTGCTTTCAACAAATGGAACGGGAACGTTGAGTTGGGCAACTGCTGGAAGCGGTGGAGGTGTTGGAACCAATACTACTAATTACATTCCTAAATGGGATGGCACATCATTGGTAACCGGAACTTTGAAAGATACTTCGAGCAGCATCACTAATGGTAATTATAGTAAGAAGGGAAGGATGACCATTTACAGAAACGCAGGATTATTTGTAGATGACGGCGTAAGCGCAGTACAAGGAGTAGGAACAACCCTTACAGAAGGTACTATTTACAGTAAAGGGTTTCTTGCTGCAAAAGACTTGAATGAATTGGTTGATCAGGAATTTACAATTCCAAGTCCTTTTTCATCGTCGTTAGATCATGCCGGAGTATTGGGATGGATAACCAATAATACAAGTGCTGATGGTGCTGCAGTAGTTGGATTGAATCAAGGCACCGGTTCTAATGAATACGGCGTATATGCCATTACCAATGGAACAGGAACTAATACGCAGAAGTATGGATCTTACACTAAAGCTGTTGGTGATGGCGGCACCTTTGGACTTAACTACGGAGCTTTTGGCGAAGCCAAAGATGGCGCTGCTAACTTCGGTGTGTATGGAAATGCTATTGCCGGATCTTCTTCAGTAAATACCTATGGTGTTTATGGATCAGCATCAGGAACAACAGGAAGCGTATATGCAGGATACTTTGCAGGGAAAACACATGTGAGTACGTATTTAACGGTTGATGATTCGATCAAAGTAAATGATGCATTAGTGGTTGGAA
>JBKJNS010000206.1:0-6076 GCA_046593455.1 Chitinophagales bacterium
GGGCGCAGTTCCCGTGAGGGCGTGAGAGTTCGAGTCTCTCTTTCGGCACACTTATATTCAGTTAACTTATTTTATTTATGAAAAAGAATTATTTCATTTTCGTTTTCCAAATTATACTGAGTTTTTTTTACCCTAATAATTTAATAGCGCAATTGCCCCCAGGCATTTTTCAAGATTCTGTTTATGCCAATGTTGAAGTTTCCAGCAACATTCTTTATGGAGGAAATTTTAATCACTCAACCGGTGTGTATGAAGATTTGTTGCTCGACATCTATCAGCCCGCTGATTCAATAAATTATTTGCGCCCCATGTTAATGTATGTGCATGGAGGAGGATTTACATCGGGCAATAAAACAACAGACAAAGCAGTTGACTACGGAAATTATTTTGCCAAGCGTGGCTATTTAGTTGCATCAATTGATTACAGACTTTCAATTGAAATACAGGGATCAACCGATGATAATTACCAATCCGTTTATCAGGCAACGCAAGATGCAAAAGCTGCTGTTCGATTTTTTAAGAAGAATGCAAATGATTATTGTATTGATACTGCTGCATTTTTTATCACAGGCACTTCAGCAGGGGGGTCAACTGCAGCAATGGTTGCATACTGGGATCAGCCCGAAGCTAATGTTTCAATTGACACCACAGTGTTTGGAACTTTTGAAGCAAGCGGTAATGCAGGATATTCAAATGCAGTAAATTCAATAATAATATGCTGGGGCGCAACAACTGATACAACCTGGCTCAAAGAAGAAACAGAACCTAATTTAATTTTTCATGGTACTGCCGATCCTGTTATTTCATACACATCGGGTTACAATACCGATGGTGTTTACCTCTATGGTGGCAAATCAATTTACGATGCAGGCATTGATTATGGAATTGAAACTTACTTGCATCCGTTTTATGGAGCAGGCCATGGAGTTCCCAAAAATTCACCGCAGTTTGATACTATTTTTATGATGACAACTGATTTTATGTTCAATCACTTACCTGCTGACATTGGTAGTTTGTGCGATGTTGCAATTAATTCACCAATGGTTGGCTCATCGAATAAGGCTTTGAAAATATTTCCGAATCCGAGTGATGGAAAAGTGTTTATTGAAACTGAACTTTCAGTAATAAATCAGGCAACAATAAAACTTTATAACACTTCAGGCCAATTGATTCAAAGTTTTTCAATAGCAAATGTGGGAAAGGAAATAAATGAACTTGATTTTTCTTCCCTTAAAAGTGGAATATATTTTCTTCAATTCATTACTGAAGAATCAACTGTTGTTAAACAACTCATTATTCAGCGACCTTAAAATCCATTTTCATTTAATACCTTCATCGAAGATAATACTATGAGAATTGGATTCGATGCCAAACGGGCTTTTCAAAATTCATCTGGTCTTGGTAACTATAGCCGCAGCGTAATTACCTCGCTTGCTAAATTTTTCCCCCAACATGAATATCATCTCTTTACTCCTGAAACTTCACAGCTTTTTTTGGTTGACCAAAAAAATATTTTTACTCAAGAACCCAAAGGGATGTCAAAATTTTTCCACTCTTACTGGAGAAGCAAAGGAATACTTAATGATTTGGTGAAAAATAAAATTGAATTATATCATGGCTTGAGTAATGAATTGCCAATCGGAATTTCAAACACGAAAATTAAAAGTATTGTTACCATTCATGATTTAATTTTTCTGCGGCACCCAAATCTTTACCCTTCAATTGATAGAAAAATTTATGAAAGGAAAAGCAAACTCGCCTGTAAAGAGGCCGATCACATCATTGCAATAAGTGAACAAACAAAAATTGATATTCAAAGTTATTTTGGAACTGAAGAAAATAAAATTACAGTTGTTCATCAGGCGATTGATTCTGTTTTTTACAATCAGAGTTCAGAGGGAAAATTACTTTCTGCTAACGTAAAATATCAATTGCCCGAAAAGTACATTCTATTTGTAGGCAACATTGAAGAGCGAAAAAATTTGCTTGCGCTTTTAAAGGCATTTTTAAAGTTAGATGCCGGAGCAAATATTCATTTGGTAGTTGTGGGAAAGGGGAAAAAATACAAACAGCAGGCACTTGATTTCATTTCAAAAAATAAAATTGAAACTAAAGTTCATTTTCTTAAAAATGTTTTAACAGAAGAACTGCCTGCTATTTATAAGCAGGCATTAATGCTGGTATATCCATCGCAATTTGAAGGTTTTGGTTTGCCGATAGCTGAGGCAATTGCATCGGGTGTTCCTGTAATTGCAAATAATGAAAATGTTTTTCGTGAAGCCGGCGGAAGAGAAAGTATTTACGCAGATGCGAATAATGAAGTAGCACTTGCTGATTCAATTGCAGAAGTTTTGAGTAATCAGTTACTCAGAAAAAAAATGATTGAGGCTGGATTGCTTCATTCCAATAAATTTAAAGCCGAGGTTCATGCGGGTAGCTTAATGAATATTTATGAAAGTGTTTTTTCAATGTGAATTCATACAATAAAAACATAACTGTTACTGGTTAAGAAATTCTATTTTTGCTCCATGAAAAATAAAATACTACTTGCTTCATTCTTGTTTATTCTTTGCAGCAGTTTTGTAAAGGCACAAGTGATTACCAAAGGTTGTAGCAATGCTTCGGTTAAATTAATGTTACAGTCAAAAACTTACGTGGTACTTACCGGCGACGAAAATTTTGACACTTGGATGAAGGCGACTTTTGAAAAACACTGGATGGTTGCACCATTTCAATTTGTTACAGTTTCTGAATTGGATACACTGGTAAAAAGTGACAAGCGTATTTTCTTTTTCCCGCAAGCAAAGGATGATAAAACTCCTTCAATGCGTTTACTCACCACCGCTGATATTGAAGCAAAAAAGGATATGGTATTTATTCTTTCAGTAGGAGGGTTTAAGCAAACTAAATATTTATACACGCCTGCAACTACCGGAACTAAAGTTATCGCATTTTTTAAATTTTCTCCTACACGTGCCGAAACAACTGCAGGAATGATTGAGCCTGAAATAATGATTGCGTTTATGAACCAATCCATTCAAACAGTGATTGACCATAAAATAAAAACAGAAGTAAAAGATTCTGTGAGTTTAATGATCTGTAAGAATGCAACTGCGATGGTTGGAAAAACTTTGATAGTACACAACGCATACAATGATGAAACCATCATGCTTGATGATAAAGTTTTAATCAACGATAAGGTATTGGAAGATTATCCTTACCCATACCAACTCAAAAGTAAAGCAGACATTGAAACAATCATCAATGATGGAAGTGAAAATTTCTGCTATCTGTTTCTGTATTTTCCTTCGCAGTATGTTAATCAAGCAGACGATAGCGGTGATATAATTGTTTATGATGCTACCACTAAAAAGATTTTATATTACGGAGAAAACTATGAAGGTCCCTGGGTTGAAAAATGGGAATTCAAAGATTTGATCTATGCTACCAAAGGAAAACTTTGAGTTCGCAATTTTTATTGTGCACTTAATTGGTGGAAAAGTTTTAGCGCTTTCTTTTTCTCATCATCAAAGTTGAATTGAATTTTATAAGTGAGGTAATCTCTTACATCAACTGTTGGAAAATGAAGCTGTTCTTCTTCAATTACAGTTTGCATATTTTTAATACCGAAAGCAAATGCAGCATTTAAGTCTGATTCGAATTGTGAAGATAGATTTGTGATTGCAACCCAGCAAGCAAAAACAAAAGGCATTGCAGTAAGTTTTTTCCATTCTAATCCGAGATCGTAAACGAATTCATATTTCTTTTTTAATTCCAATGCTCGATCTCCAATAAACAAACCCGCTGATTTTCCTCTTACTTCATTTTCAAATCCGGGAGTTGCATCAATTAACTGGGGATTTAATTTCCAGTGATTCTGTAAGAGTACTTTTGAAAGTTGAACAGAAGTGCGTGATTGATAATCAAGATAAATCATATCCGCCTTTTCAATAGGAACCTGAGAGCATATCACTACTGAACTCACTTCGCCATCACAACCAATACAATAATTTGAAATTATTTTTGATTGCTTCATCAATGGAATTATACTCACGGGAACCAATGCAACATCTACTTCCTGATTCATTAATTGTTCAGCAAGTTTTGAAGGATGTTGAACAGTGAGCTCGATTTGATCAGCCATCAACTTATTGATGCCATAGAGAAATGGTTTTGTATTCAGGTATGAAACACCAGCAACTTTTATTTTTTCCATCAGTGCAAATGATCCATGTTGTTGAAGAGATCGATTGTGAAATTGGTGCCGTCAAAATTAACTTTGTAAAGCGTAAGATTATGATGCGGATAGTCATCCATCATTCTTAAATCCTGCTGCAACATAGTTGGAAGAAATATTCGGAGAGCCCGGCCATGCATGGCGATCAGAATTTTTTCTTCGGGTTTTGAAAGTAAATAATCAATAAATTTTTTCTGACGGGCGCTTACTTCATTCGGGCTTTCTCCATTTTCTGGTTTAGCATCAAGATTTCCGTTTTGCCATTGGTACAACAAATCGCGGTATTGCATTTTAAATTCGTGTGAGGCAACTTTACCTTCAAATATCCCCCATGAAATTTCATCGAGTTCTGCATGTTGTTCCCATGGAATTCCTTTTTCGATAAACGAAGAAACTGAGTCGTGGGTTCTTTTTAAAGAAGATGTATAGATAACATCGAAATTTTCACGCTCGTATTTTTCAAAAAAAAGAGCAGCTTGTTTTTTACCTAATTCATTTAATCCGGGATTTACACCACGGCCTTGAACAATGCCTTGTTTGTTAAAATCGGTTTCGCCGTGGCGAATGATGTAGAGTTGCAGAAAAATTATTTAGAAAACAGTTTTAAAAATCAGTGAAATGCTTTTCATCTGTTTTGAATCTAATTGGCCAATTTTTTTCTTCGCCAATTTAGCATCAAGTGTCGAAAGCTTGTGCATGCGAATCCAGGATGGCTTTAGTAAATTTAGCTTCTTCCAGGATGATAGGTAATAATCAAATTTTGAGGCTTGCATTTTTGAAGTGATTCTCGCAACAAGCAGATCTCCGTCATTTAAATCTGAAAGTACAATTGCAGGACGGATTTTTCTTCCGGTAAGATCTGTAAAAGGGAAAACAATTAATACGATATCGCCTTTTACATAACTCATAGTGGGAAGTTATCGTAAATGGCATCCTCATCACCATATCCTTTTAAAAATTCCTGAGCAGTAAAGCGGGCCCAATCCTTCTCATCATCATCACTCTCTTGAAAATATACTACAACCTTTACCTTTTCTTTTTTGGGCAATTGCTTTGCAGCACTCATTGGTACTAATATTTGATCTTTCTTTAATTCAGAAATAAATTCTATTGCTTTCATTTTTAAATTATTTCCATCAAAATTAATTTATTCATTTGAATACAAGAAGGTCAAATGATTTGGGTTCTTGCAAAATGATTTAATGTTCAATTACCTTCTCAACTCTTGAATCGGGCATCAACCAAATGATAGCAACTAAGAGATAAAGACCAAGCGAGATGTAAGGAGAAACATAAACCGCCGGCATTGCAACCAGATAACAGATCAATGATATTTTGCCTTTTGAATCACTGCCGATTGCTTTTACAAGTGCTGAGTTTGAATCATGCAAACCAATAAGCGATCTAACCAGAATAGTATAAGCGAAAGCACACATTAAAAGGTCGAATCCGAAGAGTGCGACGGGCAGCGCTGAGAAATGATTTTCACCCATCCACGCTGTAGTAAACGGCATAAGAGAGAGCCAGAATAGTAAAAACCCATTCGCCAGCAATACGCGGCCATCAACTTTATTTACTACTTGAAAAAGATGATGGTGATTGTTCCAGTAAATAAGCACATTGGCAAAACTTAAAACATAGCTTAGAAAAACCGGAAGTATAGGAATCAATGCATGCCAGTCGGCGCCACCTTCATGCGGCACTTTCATTTCTAAAACCATAATGGTAATAATTATTGCCATTACCCCATCACTAAATGCTTCAAGTCTGTTTTTACTCATTTTAAATTTAATTCATTCTTAATTTAATTCAATACAGGCAATTCAATAAATCCTTTTT
>JBKJNS010000272.1:0-4710 GCA_046593455.1 Chitinophagales bacterium
TTTATACAAATCTTCTTTTACAACCAAATGCTGGATAATAGAATTGTGAAAAATTGAGACAGAAAGAATTTTATCTTCTTCACTTTGCAAATGTTTTTCAGCCCGCAGTTGAACATCTGTATTTACATATTCTGCTGTCTTGCAAAGCAGGTAAAGATTATAGAGCAATGCGCGATAAGAACTGTTGATGTTCTCCAGCATTGTTTTCTCTAAACGGTCAAGCGTTTTCTCACGATCTTGCTCATGCGCATAAACCGACTGCATTACTTTAACTCTGATGTTCCTTCTTGACAGCATAGAAAAGTTTTATAAAAGCATCAAAAGGTAAACATCAGATGCAATTCAAATAACGGGGTTAGTAATAAAATTATTTCCTTGAATTCAGCATGGCAATACTTCTAATGCGCTCTTCTGCAATTTCATTAGAAGCTTTGTAGGTAGGAATATTTTTTTCTTTAGCGTATTTAAAAATCTCGATCGTTCGGTCGTAGATGCGTTCACATTGTGCATTTGCTCTTTCGCGATTGTAACCGTCCCATTCAGCAGCAACATTAATTAAACCACCTGCGTTGATGAGATAATCGGGCGCATACAAAATTCCTTTCTCTAATAATATTTGGCCATGAATTTTTTCATCTTTCAATTGATTGTTTGCTGCGCCGGCAATAATGCTGCATTTTAAATGATCAATGCTTTCATCATTAATAGTTGCACCGAGGGCACAAGGAGCATAGATATCTGCATCCACATCAAAAACATGATCTGCACTTACAACCGAAACTTTAAATTCTTTTGAAACTGCCGCAACGCGATCATCATAAATATCGCAGATAGTTACAATGGCTCCGGCTTTAATTAGATGACCAACTAAATATTCTCCCACATGTCCAACACCTTGTACGATTACTTTTTTCCCTTCTAAACTATCATTGCCATAAACTTCTTTTGCGGCAGCTTTCATTCCCAAAAAAACACCGTATGCAGTAAATGGTGAAGGATCACCACCGCCACCTAGATATTCAGGCAAACCGGTTACAAATTTTGTTTCTCTGCCAATCCATTCCATATCGCGTGCATTGGTTCCCACATCTTCAGCAGTGATATATTTTCCGTTCAATGTATTCACGAATTTTCCGTAGCGGCGAAACAGTGCTTCTGTTTTATCTTTTCTTGCATCACCAATCAATACTGCTTTTCCTCCGCCAAGATGTAATCCTGTGATTGCAGCTTTGTAAGTCATGCCGCGCGAAAGGCGCAGTGCATCTATCAATGCATCTTCATCTTTAGCATAATTCCAAAAACGTGTACCTCCTAATGCTGGTCCAAGAATAGTGTTGTGAACTGCAATGATTGATCTCAGGCCGGTAGCTTTATCATAGCAAAACATCACCTGTTCATGTTCCATTGAAGTGATGCGGTCGAATGTTGATGGCGTAGTTTTTTCTGCTGTTGTAGTTGCTGTCATGATTACAGTTTTGGTTAATATTGCATTGCAGGAAGGCCACAAATGTAAATTTATTTTTGAAGGCAGCAATTGATAAGGGTTCGGCAACAGGCAAATGAAATATCTAAAGGCACTCAACAAATATTTTTGGAAGTATAAGTACCGCTTGCTGCTTGGTGTTTTATTCATCTGCTTGTCAAACCTTTTTGGTGTGTATTCGCCGCAGGTAATAAGGCACGCAATTGATTTGGTAACTTCTCAAATTGATATCTATCGATTGTATGATGGTTCAGCAACTCAAAATGAATTCCTCCAGATCTTTAGTAAAACAATTTTATTTTTTGCAGCATTAGTAATTCTGCTTGCAATCATTCGCGGCGTTTTTGTTTTCTTAATGAGGCAAACTATTATCGTAATGTCGAGACTGATTGAATATGATCAGAAGAATGAGGTCTTTGATCATTACCAAAAATTGCATCTTGATTTTTACAAAAGAAATAATACAGGAGATTTAATGTCGCGCATAACAGAGGATGTATCACGCGTGCGCATGTATACCGGCCCTGCAATGATGTATACCATCAACTTGATTGTGCTTTTTGTAATGGTTGTTTATACTATGATTCGTGTAAACCCTGAACTTACACTTTACACCGTATTGCCACTGCCGTTTTTAGGGTTTTCAATTTTTTATGTAAATGGAATTATTGAAAGGAAGAGTGAGTTGATTCAGCGCCAGCTTGCAACGCTCACAACAGTTTCGCAGGAATCTTATTCGGGAATAAGAGTGATTAAATCTTATGTGCAGGAAAAGTTTATCAATCAATATTTTGAAAAAGAATCTGAGGAATACAAAGCCAAAACGCTTGACCTCGCTCGTGTAGAAGCGGTTTATTTTCCAATCATATTAATGCTTGTTGGATTAAGTACCATCCTTACTATTTTTTTTGGCGGCATGCAGGTGATTGAAGGAAAAATTACACCGGGCAATATTGCCGAGTTTGTGATCTACATCAACATGCTTACGTGGCCTATTGCTTCTGTTGGTTGGGTAATGGCATTGGTGCAGAGAGCTGCGGCATCACAAAAAAGAATTGATGAGTTTCTTAAAACTGAAACTGAAATATTTTCTTCAAGCAAGGATGCAACAGAAATTTTTGGCAACATCATTTTTAAGAATGTTTCTTTCACCTACCCCAACACAGGAATAAAAGCATTGAGAGGTATTACGTTTGAAATAAATGAGGGTGAAAGGTTAGCAATTATTGGCAGAACAGGTTCGGGAAAATCATCGCTCGCTCAGTTGCTTGTAAGAATGTATGATGCAAGTGAAGGAGAGATTTTAATTGATGGTAAGGATATAAAATCTTTAGACCTTAGTTCACTTCGAACTCAAATCGGTTATGTTCCGCAAGAAGTTTTTTTGTTTTCCGACACTATAAAAAATAATATTTCTTTCGGGTTGAATGAAGAGAGAATTTTCGAAAAAGAAATCAGAACTGCGGCAGCCAATGCTTCTGTGATACATGACATTGAAAATTTACCCAAACAGTTCGACACCTTGGTTGGTGAAAGGGGCGTTACGCTTTCGGGCGGACAAAAACAAAGAGTGTCAATTGCCAGAGCGTTGATTAAAAACCCCAAGATTGTGATTTTTGATGATTGTCTTTCGGCCGTTGATGCGCATACCGAAAAAAATATTCTCAATCAATTCAATCAGGTTCTAAAAAATAGAACAGCGATTATTATCACCCACCGCATTTTCTCACTCATGAATTTTGATAAGATTATTGTATTGGAGGAAGGAAAAATAATTGAACAAGGCACACATGAATCTTTAATGGAAAAGCGGGGAGCATATTTTGAATTGTATGAAAAGCAGCAGGTAGAAGAGAATATTGATGCAGCATAATACCCATTTGCAACTTTACTTTTCATTCCCTAATCTAAAAGCAAAAATGCAGGTGCAGCATCTATTTTGAATTTCGAATAGTAAAACAATATATTTGCTGTGTACAGTTAAGAACTAAACCAACGCAAAAGTGGAGAACGATAAAAAAGGAAATTTCAAATCTGATTCTGTTTTTTCAAAAAAGGTAAGAGCAGGAAAAAGAAGAACCTACTTCTTTGATGTAAAGGCAACAAAAACCAACGATTACTTTCTTACAATTACCGAGAGCAAGAAACGGATGGACGACACCTATGAGCGTTTTAAAGTTTTTGTTTATAAAGAAGATCTTAATAAGTTTTTGGAAAGCCTCACAGAAACCATTGATCACATCAGAAAAGAGTTAATGCCTGATTTTGATTTTGACGTGTTTTCACATAAGGATGATTACAATGAGAATTATAATCCGCATAATTCAGTTGCTCCAACCACAGATGAGGTACGTAAAGAAATTCCAATTACTGATCATGTTGAATCATCAATTCCCGAAGCACCGAAGGCGGAAGAAATTAAAGTAGAAGGAAACCCGGGTGCCAATGTAAATGATGATGATTTAAAATGGTGAAAAATTTTCTTTACAAGAAATACAAGACCTCTTTGGAGGTCTTTTTTATTTTTGCGCGCTTTTAAAAATTACTATGGGACTACAATGTGGTATTGTCGGCTTGCCGAATGTTGGTAAATCAACTTTGTTTAATGCACTGTCGAATGCGAAAGCACAGGCAGCTAATTTTCCTTTTTGCACCATTGAACCAAACGTGGGTGTAATCACTGTGCCCGATGAGCGGCTCAATGAATTAGCGAAGATTGTAAACCCTTTAAAAATTACGCCGGCAGTAGTTGAAATTGTTGACATCGCAGGTTTAGTTAAGGGCGCAAGCAAAGGTGAAGGATTGGGAAATCAATTCTTGGGTAACATCAGAAACACCGATGCAATCATTCACGTGATTCGTTGCTTTGATGATGACAATGTGATTCATGTTGATGGTAAGATTGACCCTGTTAGCGACAAAGAAATTATTGATACCGAACTTCAGTTAAAAGACCTTGACAGTGTTGACAAAAAAATAAATAAGACTGAAAAATTAATAAAGACTGATAAAGATGCGCCGACTGCATTGACCGTGTTGAAGCGTTTAAAAAATTATCTTGAACAAGGCAAAAATGCACGTGGTTTTGAAGTAAGCAAAGAAGACAAAGAAAAATACCTGGCCGACCTTTTCATGCTTACGATAAAACCGGTGATCTACGTTTGTAATGTGGATGAGAAGTCTGTTGTAAGCGGCAACCATCATACAAACGCTTTAATGGAATCAGT
>JBKJNS010000413.1:0-5533 GCA_046593455.1 Chitinophagales bacterium
GTTATGTACTCCCTGATAAATGTGCGGAGTGGTAATGCATTTTGTGTAGCCTAAAGATTGCAAACTTCTTACGAGACCAAGCGCTTCTTCATCATTCTTTGCACCATCATCAATGCCGGGAATTAAGTGCGAGTGTAAATCAGTACCTATAAGAATTGGGTGCTGAATGAACGGGCTTTTTTTCTTTGAAAAAAAATTGAACACGCTTTAATTTCAGGCAGCGGCAGTACCTGAATTGTTTTGTTGCTGCGCCAGCTTGTTTTTAATTTTCTCATTCGACACGTTAATGGCGCGGCGAACAAACAAATAAATTGAACCAAAGAATATTCCAAGAAATACACCTACAATGATTGCAATAGTCATATTTACAAATGACACTTGTGTTGAGTAAGCAGGATCATCGATAATTTGGAGTACCGGTGCCGATGTTAAGATAGTTACTCTGGCAAGTTCAACATTGTTAACTGCTGCCGAATACTGAGCATTTAATAATGTCTGCTCACGTGCAGCATTATTTACATTCAATAATCCTTTTTGCCTTATGGTATTATTTGACTGATCTCTAAGGCTGGCCACCCGAAAGTCGAACTTTTTTAATTCTCTTCCTAATGAATCAACACGAAATTCGGCAACCCGCATATTTTTTTGATTGAGAGCATATACGTTCTCCATATAGTAGCTGGCTGATTTATCAAGCAGGATTTTTAACATGTTCATTGAATAATCCCTGTTGCGGGTTGTAAATATTCCTATGTTAAACGGAGTAGATTCGTCGTATATGATTTCAATGTTATTATCAACGATGCTCTCATAAATAATGTTGGAGATACTATCTTCAAGTGGCGTAAACTGATCAATTGGTTTCTTTTTAAAATAAAAATCTTTAAGTCGGGGACTCTTATTCCAGCCTTTATGCAGCAGGCTTCCCTCTCTCCACTTATACAAGGTGATGTAATGGTTAGCCATTAAATCTTTCTTGCCATTCATAATACCTTCAGTCATCAAAGATTCCTTGATCACTTTACGTGATTGAATGAGAGTGGCAAAAAAGTTATTGTTATAAGCGTTCCCTTTTGAAGATGAACTCTGAATGCCGAGCGCATTTGCAAGAGACATTGCAGAACTCAATAAACTGCTTGAAGCACTTTGGCCTTCAACAGCGAAGCTTGAGGTTGCAATATATTTCTTTCCATACCAAATACTGTACATAGCACCAATGCCGCAGAAGATTGCAACAAAGAGCAAAACGATGTACCATCTTTTAATAATGAACCAAATGGTTTCATTTACTCCTTTAAAAAAAGTGCCTATTTGAATTTCATCATCTTCACCATAAGCGGGCGGAATATGATATTGTTGTTGATCCTGAGCCATAATGGCAACACAGTTAGTTAAATGAAATTAGAAATTGATTCGGGTAACAAGCACATACAACGTAAGTAAGCCGGTGATTTTTATCATTGCACTTTCGATAACTTGATTCCAGTCAACAGGTTTCGCCGCAGTAGTGCCTGATGCCGCCGCAGCTGCTTCAGCACTGTTGAGCTTAGGTTCTGTATAAGGAACTACAACATATGCACCTTTTTGAACCTTTGGGTAAATGCGAATGAAAGTGATTCTGTTTGGGTCTTCAACAACGCCACCCGGCTGCACTACATAAGTATGAATACGCTCTGCGTCTTTATCGAAACCTAAACCATATTTCTTAATATACCACTTAGCACGTTTGCCGCTCTTATATGGTGCATTTAAAAATCCTAAAGAATCTTTGTAAGGGTAATTGATCATTCCAGAAATAGTAACAATATCATTTGTTACAGGAACATTAATTTGATCTCCCGGGCGTATTAAAACATTGTATCTGCTGCTTGGGTCTTTTAAAGCTTTTTCCAAATCCATGAAAACCATTCCGCGATTATCATCGGGTCTAACTAAAGTTGCTTCATTTGGATCGGCCCATTGTGTTAATCCGCCTGCACGTATGATCAGGTCAACAAGTTTTTCGTTTTTATCAGCAATTGCATATTCGCCGGGATACAAAACCTCACCCTCAAGCGTTACAACCATCTGGCTGTCGAGTTTTGCAACTGAGCGAACAAAAATAAAATCAAAGGGCTTAAGAATAAATGCATCACCACCAGTTACAGATAAGCCACTGTCAATAGGAAAAGTTTGTACTACTTGAGGCGAGCTGTTACCATTTTGATATCTTGAAATTTCAACTCTTGTATTGGCAGCTTCTGGTTTTAATCCGCCTGAAGTATAAAGGACATCATTTAAAGACATTCCTTCAGCATAGGCAAACTTTCCGGGTAAGCGAACACCACCGCTTACTGTAACATTTAATGTATCAACAAAAGATTTTTTATCGAAGAAATAAATCTCATCAAGGTTTTCAAGTGTGAGGTTTTCAGCTGATGATGGATTACCGATAATTGCTGAGGGATTAAAAGTAATGTAGTTAGAAGTGAGGTCTGATTTTTTTCTTATGATGTAAGCTCTGTCTGTCATTGCAGAAACTTTTAATCCATGAGCTTTCGTAAGCACATCAGAAATTTTCATTCCTATTGTATAAGCATACTGGCCTTCTTGCATTACAGCCCCACTTACTTTTACAAACTTAAAGATATCTGTTGGAACTGTACCCACCAATACTTCATCACCATTCATTAGATTGAACTTTCCTTTCACCTGCTTTAAACTATCAAGATTAAGGTCCATTAAAATAAACTGACCATTGCTGAATCGTTTCACTTGTACAGCACGAGTGTAAGCTTTTGCAGTTAAACCACCTGCATAAGATAATAAGGTAGAAATATCCTCACCATCAATCAATTCATATTTAAAGGGTCGGTTAACCTCTCCTCCAATTGAAACTATTTTTTCAACAGCAGGAACAAAAATGTAATCGTTGTTTTCCAGAAAAAAATCAGTACTGCTGTTTGGATCTAAAAGAAATTTGTAAACGTCAAGTGTTTGAATTGTTTTTCCCTGGCGCTTTATAAAAATCTGGCGTACACTTCCTAAATCAGTTGGGCCGTTTGCAGCAAGCAGGGCGTTGAAGGCAGTATTAAGCGCAGGAATTGAATACGTTCCGGGTCTGTAAACTTCACCCACAATATTTACCGCAATAACTCTTGAGTAAATTATGGTTACTTCAATTTGCGAATTAGGCATGTCGAGATAAGTTGCAAACCGGCTTCTTATCAACTGCTTAGATTTATCAAGTGTTAATCCTTTCACATAAATCTTCCCAACTCCTTCGGGCATAATAGAACCTGTTTGATCTACTGTATAGGAACCGCTAAAACTTGAATATCCCCAAACGTTAATTCCGATTTGATCACCTATGCCTACAATATAATTTCCCATGGCAGCCGCATCGGTGGTACGGTTAAACATTTGAAAGTTTGTATTTCTGAAATAGTCATGTCCAAAAATTAATGAGTTGGGAAGTTTGGTGGTATCGATGTATGGCTTGCTTGAATCTTGCGGTAATTGCTTAACAACTTTGGTTGTGGTTTGTTGGCCGGTATTCGAATTACTTTGCTGAGGTACAGCAGGTACTGGTGTAGTTTCCGTTTTACCATCTTTAACCTGAACCGGATCGGCACCCATCAATTGAAGGTTCGGGTTGTTTTCAGTAACTGATTGCTGAATATAACCGTCTTCAGAAGGTGAATTCTTTTTTGAACCGCTTCCGCCACTTGATTGAGCATTTATAAAATTTGCAGAGAATAATAATACCAGAACAATCCGGAAAAATAATTTCATGTGGTTTTTTTTACAATAAGCGCAAAAATATGATTCCATTTGGGATTTCAAGATGAGTTTAACTTTATTTTTCAAGCAGAAGATAATTTCCCGCCCGAATAAGTGTTCAAAAGTTCAAATTAATTCTGCATCAAAAATTTTAAACCCGACTTCAACTCAACCACAGGATCATAACCAATCAACAATTTTGCCTTTGAAATATCGGCTGTGCTGTGTAAAATATCTCCGGTTCGTGATGGTAATAACTGAGGTTGAAGATTTTTTTTCAACGCTTCATTTATCAAATTGAATAATTGAAGAATAGAATAGGGCTCTCCATAAGCAATGTTGTAAACCTGATTAAGTGCATCCTTATTTTCAATGAACAAAGATTTGATATTTGCCTGCACGGCATTTTCTACAAAAGTAAAATCACGGGTTTGATTTCCGTCGCCATAGATTACCGGAGCAATTCCGCTTTTAAGATCACGGATGAATGCAGGAATCACTGCAGCATAAGGTCCATCGGGATCTTGCCGCGGACCAAAAACATTGAAGTAGCGCAATCCAATTATTTCTAACCCAAATGAATTTCCAAAAACATGTGCATACAACTCATTGGTCTTTTTGGAAACTGCATAAGGTGATAATGGATTCCCGGTTTTGTTTTCCTGCTTCGGAAGATCGGGGTGATCACCATACACTGATGATGATGATGCGTACACAAATCTTTTTACCGCCGCATCTCTCGCAGCAATTAGCATGTTTAAAAATCCATCCGCATTAATTATGTGAGTAGTAATTGGATCTTTCATGGAACGCTGAACTGATGCAAGCGCTGCCTGATGCAAAACATAATCAACACCATTGCAAGCTTTTCTGCAGTCATCCAAATTTCGAATATCTCCCTGTTGAAATTCGTAAGCAGGATAATTTTTAAAGAGCTCAATATTTTCTTTTCTTCCTGTTAAAAGATTATCAAGCACACGAACTTTCGCAGCGCCGTGTTTCAATAAATATTCTACCAGATGCGAGCCGATAAATCCTGCACCGCCGGTTACAAGGAAAGTATATTGAGATAATGGTTTGGAGTGAAATGAAGTTTCGTACAAGGAAAGTTATGAGTTATGATTTGTGAGTACTGAGTATTGAGTTTATCTAATTCTTAAATCTTTAACGCTGATGGTATTGCTGCTCATAGTACTTCAAATAATCGCCTGAAGTCACATGCTTCATCCATTCTTCATTCGCCAAATACCAGTCAACAGTTTTCGCTAATCCTTCTTCAAAAGTGAGCAATGGTTTCCATCCAAGTTCCGTTGAAATTTTTGATGAATCAATTGCATAACGCAAATCGTGACCGGCGCGGTCTTTTACAAATGTGATCAGCTTTGCAGATGATCCTTCTCTGCGATTTAGTTTTTCATCCATGATCTTGCAAAGCAAATGAATGAGGTCAATGTTTTTCCATTCATTAAAACCGCCGATGTTGTAATTGCTTCCTGGTCTTGCTTTGTGAAAAACTAAATCAATTGCTGCTGCATGATCTTCAACATACAACCAGTCGCGAACATTTTCGCCGCGGGAATACACAGGCACGGGATTCATGTTGATGATGTTGTTGATGGCAAGCGGAATTAATTTTTCGGGGAAATGAAATGGACCATAGTTATTTGAACAGTTGGTGATGATCACAGGTAACCCGTAAGTGTGCGCATAAGCACGAACCAAATGATCGGCACTTGCTTTTGATGCTGAGTACGGCGACCGGGGATCGTAC
>JBKJNS010000006.1:0-4490 GCA_046593455.1 Chitinophagales bacterium
TGAGAGATGAAGACTATTTAACTGCAGCGCCTTATTACGACATTGCTGTTGCTTTTATAGATTCAAAGTTTGATACCATTGGAAGAGTAAAAGAATTAAATACCACACTCAATGAAATGGTAAAACAAATTACCATCATTAAGTGTGGTATTCAATTCTTTTACTCTTCCAATGGTATCAAACTTCGAATCAATAAAAGCAACAGCACTGTCGTAGTAAGGCGCTGCGGTTAAATAGTCTTCATCTCTCATCGAGACCTCACCGATCTTTAAAAATGAAAGACCTTTCTGATTGTTGTTTGCATAACTTCTTGCAATGGAAGTTTCAAAATCTTTTACAGCTTCTTCATTTTTCCCCTGGAACAAATGCACCAGACCGAGGTAGTAATAGATCTGATCATTGAACTCTTCGAAGTTTTTATTCTTCGCCATTTCCTCCAAACTTGCAGTTACCTGCGTAGGTGAACCACTGCCGCTGGCAATGTAATTTTTTACCACGTTAATGCGGGCATTAAAATCCATTTCATAATCGGGGCGCATTTCAGAAACCTGCGCAAAATATTTTCCCGAACTTCCGTAGTCCCCCGATAAATTATAGAGCTGCGCCAGTATGTAAGTGTAACGTGTTGCTTCTTTTTTATTTTTTGTTTGATCAATCACACTCAGCAGCGTACCGGTTGCATTTTTAAATTGTTGCTGCTGAATAAACACAAAAGTCTGCGTGAGTGCGAGGTCGGCTTTTAATTCGGCAGGGAATTTTTTGTCTTCCTGCAAGTAAGCAATGATGGCTTGTGCTTCGCCGAATTTTTTTGTCATTGCCTGCGCGCGAATCAGCCACAGCACGTCGGTGTAATGAATGGGCCTGTGCTTGAGCATGCTGAATGCGCCACCCGAACTGCTTGCCGTTTCACCTTCTTTCCCGCTGTCTTTTACAGTACCAGTGTATTTGTTTACATTTTTATCGGCTGTCTTTTTCTTCTTGCTTGATGACTTTTTCTTTTTTGAGGAAGAAGAATTCGATGTTCCTGCGTCGGCTTTAAATTCAGAACTTACATATTGAAAAATTGCCTGCGCACCATCGTAATCTTTTTTATAGTAGTAAGCTTTGCCAATGTTGTAATAACAATCATCAGCCCATTTGCTTTTTGGGTGCAGCTTAACTGCAATGGTCAATCGCTTAACCACCGAATCCAAATCATTGGAAGAAAATGCATCGTCAGGGTTGCCGGTTAAATAAAGCGGCAGCAGCTTCTCATAATTTTCTCTTCTAACCGAGATCACCTGTTTCTCTGCCTCAGTTAGTTTTAACTTGGCGTAGTAATATCCGTTGTAGTGCGCACTGGTGTTATGGAAAACCCTGCTGATGTATGACTGATCTTTTTTTGAAGAAGAGCAGGCAGCAATTACCAGCACAGCAGTAAATAATAAAATGTAAGAGATACCTTTTTTCACGCAGCTATTATAGAGATTCAATAACTCTTTTATCTAAGAATTATTTTGTGAGATGCGAAGATAATTGAAAACTGAAAAGCGGTGGTTAATTATTGAATCTCCTAATGTTTCGCTGAGTCCTCTTCAGACTAGGCGGGGAAGTAAAAAATTATCACACCATTTCAATTCATACATTCACCACTCCAAATAATACTGCATGCAAACCACCGAAAAAATTTTACCCGCACCTGTTGAGCAAACTCGTTCTGTTTCTCTAAGCCACCAACAACAATTGATGGAAGCATTTCGCACGATGAATATCGCTGTGTTCGAAGAGTTGCTTTCAGAGGAACTGACTTACAATGATGAAAACAAGTGGAAGTTTCTTGCCGGATTGAAAAGTCAGTTTGAAGAATTCAAGAGTGCAGGCGATACAGAATTGATAGCATGTGAAGGTAACTGCAAGGGCTGCCGCTTGGAGATGAAAGGTTTCAGGTTTACAGGAAATGATTCAGGGAAAAAAGTTGAATTCGTTTTTGAAGAAAATGAAAATGCTGTAATAGATTTATTTCGTTGTCAATTCTTTCAAGGAGATAATGACGAGCCACTAAATAGTGATGATTATGATTATGATGTTACTCCTTGGTAATTATAAACTCCTATTGTTCGAATTGCTATTCCTCATTTCGAAAGGAGAAATAATTTAAGAAGTATCTGATTTCTTTTGTTTGTCTGAATCAGAATTTTCAGGATTCAAGAATTTTCTGAATCATTTCATCCATTCTCCTTATTCTGAAATTGTGAAAATTCTGATTCAGACATCACGCTATTCGAAATGTTCTTTTACACTTCGAATGTAGAAATTGTTTAAGAAGTCTCCCGTCTTCTTTTGTTTTTAAAAACAACGTCACAATTTTAGTTTTCAAATTGTATTTCACACATATTAGTGGGAGACAACAATCAGTGAAACCTAAAACAATTTTGCAACTGCTCACAAATTCATTTTTCTTTCTTCCCTCTCTTTTATCAATCTTTGCGCTCAGGCAAAAACAACAGTGAGCGAAACTTCACCCGATAAAAAAAAATTAACCGGCGGCAAACCCGTTAAAACCCTGTGGCAGCGATTGACTGCGCGCTACCGGCTGGTGCTGCTGAATGATGAAACCTTTGAAGAAGTAACTTCATTTCAGTTAACAAGAATGAATGTGTATGTGTTAGTGAGTACCATCATGGTCATTCTTGTGCTGGTAACTGTATCGGCAATTATTTATACTCCTGTTAAAGAATACATTCCCGGCTACGCCGATGTCAGCATCAGGCGCGATGTAATTGGTCTTAAAGTTAAAAGTGATTCGCTTGAAAGAATTTTGTTGTCAAACAATCTTTATCTCAACAACATCAGGCGCATTATCAATGGAGAAATACCAGCTTCATCCATCAGCGATACATCAAGCGAAGCGATTCCAATTTATGATACAGTAAATCCTTCTCGTGTTTCTTCTGCTGAAAAAGAGTTGCGACAGCGAGTGGAAGAGCAGGAAAGGTTTAGTGTAAATCCACCGGTCGCATCTGAGAACAGAACAAATTCTTCTATCAGAGGTTTTACTTTTTTTACTCCGGTAAATGGTTACATCACCGAAAAGTTCAATGCAGAGAAGCAGCATTTCGGAGTTGATATAGTTGCGCCCGAAAGTGAACCCATTAAATCTACCCTCGATGGCATTGTGGTGTTTGCAGATTGGATGGCAGAAACGGGTTATGTGATGGCCATACAACACAGCAACAACCTGCTTTCAATTTATAAACACAATTCGGTATTATTAAAACAACAGGGTGATTATGTAAAAGCCGGTGATGTGATTGCGATCATTGGTAACACCGGTGAACTTTCAAGCGGTCCGCATTTGCATTTCGAAATCTGGTACAATGGTTTGCCTTTAAACCCCGAGGATTACATTGTGTTTCAATAGCGCATTTGAGGACAGTTTTAAAAATTGGCAACTCCCTCTACTTCGGAGAGGGATAAAGGGTGAGGATAATAAAAATATTTAATTTTTAAAACTGCCTCTTAATTTTTAACCGAGCCAATAAGATTGTTTATAACTCAGCATCACCTGAATTTTCAATTTCATAAATAAAAAATAACCGTACCTTAACAGCCACAAATAAATACACCAACTCATGTTCAACAGCAAAGACGAAAAGCAAGTGATGAAACCAACAGTACCCGCTTCATCTAACCAAACTGTAGTAAATATTATAGGAGCAGGAACTCACATCGAAGGAGAAATTAAATCTGACAGCGACATCCGCATTGATGGAAAAGTGAAAGGCACCATCACTTCAAAATCAAAAATTGTGGTTGGCTCAACCGGCATTGTTGATGGCGATTTAGTTTGCGATACTGCCGATGTTTCGGGAAAAATTTTTGGTAAAGTTGAAGTTACCGATATGCTCTATTTAAAATCAAGCGGATATTTGGAAGGTGATATTGTTACCGGTAAATTAATTGTTGAAGCAGGAGCGCGCTTTACCGGTTCTTGCAAAATGGGTGTAAAGGAAATGAAGCCAAGTGAAAAAGTTACTTCGTCGCAGCTTCAGAAAGAAGCCATCTGAAAAACAAGATTCTCAAAAGAACAATCCGGTAACTGATTACGCCCGGTATTCCAACATTATTTATTTATTGATCGGCTCGGTTGCATTTTCTTTTGCGGCAGGTTATTTATTGGATTGGCTGTTCAATTTTTCTTTTCCTGTTTTTAAACTCATCTTTTCTTTCGGCGGTGTTTTGCTGGGATTATATTTGGTGTTTAAAGAATTAAACCGAAAGTGAATCTTAAAGATTTTATCACAAAACTTTTAACGCTTACAGTTGTTTGTGCAGCGGTAATTGCAGCGCTCAATTATTTTATTCCCTTCTTCAATGGCTTTCATGTTTTTTCATGGGCAGCATTAATTTATTTTTTTCTGCTCACTGCGCTTGCAGGTTACATCGGCATTTTATCGCTCAATAAATCGGCACATGGTTTTGTTGCAAGTGTAAATGGTATTGTAATGATC
>JBKJNS010000007.1:0-6286 GCA_046593455.1 Chitinophagales bacterium
GATGTAACCTGTTCAGGTTTTAAATTGGGGTTCCCCAGGGTAGCTGATGTGCTATAGGCTGTGGTTGAAGTTCCATCTCTATCAGGAAAAGGAAAAGAAATACCACTTGTCCAACCATCAGCAGCAGTTGTTTGTGCGTAATAGTTTTGAAGTGCATAGGTTGGTGCATCACTTCCTACCTGAGCCCATGAAGCACGAATTTTTCCATAAGGTAGGATTTTACTATTACTTAAACCCAGTGGCTCAGTAAATACCCATGATGCAGAAGCTGATGGATAAAAGAATGCATTATCACTTTCCGGAAGAGTCGAAGACTGTTCATTTCTTCCTGTTAATGTAAGATAAAGTTGATTTGCAATTCCTAAATCCAATGAACCATATACTGCCATTGTTCTGTAATTCTCAACATAATTTCTACTTAGCACATTAGCTGCATTAGAAATATTATAGAAATCAGGAACAGTCAAGTCGTCGCCTTGTACATAATTTTGTTCTGTTGTACGACTATAAAGATTGCTTCCTAAGGTAAGAGAAGATGTAAACTTATCAGAGAAGTCTTTTGTGGCAATTGCAAAAATATCGTTGTTCACATGGCGATAAAAATAGTCTTGTAAAAAAATCTGACCACCTGTAAATGCGCGTGAATTAATTGCAAATTGTTGCGAGCGTCGATCTGAGTAGAAATCATTACCAAGCCTTTCTGTTATTCTTAACCATGACCATGGTGAATAATTTACTTCTCCAAAACCATAAACACGATTCACATCATCTTGAAATGGATTTTGATTGATAGTCCAATATGGATTATCATAACCAAAGCCGCCTCGATAGTTACGTTGAGTGCCATCAGCAAAAATATAAGCTGAAGGATCAGTTGGATCATCTTTTCCATTTGAATTATCAAAAGAAATTGGAGTACGTAAAAGATCAAGCATTAACCCGGAAAGGTTTGATCCAGTTTGTGTACGAGTACCTCCTGAGTTAATATAAGTAACAGAGCCTGCGATTCCGAATTTTGAAGAAATGCGGGTTTCACCGGCAAGTTTAGCTGTATATCTGTTAAAATCTGCTAATGGAACAATACCATCTTGCTTAAGTGATCCAAATGAAATTCTGAATCCTCCATTGTCACCACCACCTGATAATGAAATGTTATTTTCAAATGTATGACCTGTTCTAAAGAATTGGTCAACATTATCATAAGGTGTAAACGGGATTAGTGAATGGCCAAAAGTATCTGGATTTGTTGTTTGAACAAGTTGACCATATTGGTTGAAACCCGTTGTTTGTTCAGGATCCCAATAAAGTTGTAGGGTGCCATTTGCATCATTAATGCTTGGCCCCCATGAACCTGAAGAACTGCTTTCATAGTTTCTGATTGCACCGGCGGAACCTTTTACAAACTGGTTTTGTAAATCAGGTGTTTTGTTTACTGTTTCCCAAGTAAGGTTACTGCTGTATGTAGCATGTATTCCTCTTCCGGCACCGGCAGATCCACCTTTTTTGCTTGTAATAATAATAGCACCATGCGCAGCACGTATTCCATAAAGTGCAGTTGCAGCAGGTCCTTTTAAAACAGTGATAGCAGCAATATCATCAGGATTAATATCAACTGCTCTGTTTGAGTTATCTACGCTTTCCAACAGATTATTATTAATTAATGCTCCCACGTTATCAGGATTTCCAGAAGAATTATAAGAATTATCTAAAGGAACACCATCAACGACAAACAATGGTTGATTATCACCAGTAATAGATGTTGCACCACGAAGTTCAAGATAAACAGAAGCACCCGGAGCACCCGAAGCAGTGATTACCTGCAAACCTGCAACCTTGCCCGATAAAGCTGACATGGTATTGTTGTTTCCTGCTGCAGTGATTTGATCACCGCTAACATCCTGAACAGCATAAGCAAGTTTCTTTTTTTCAGAAGAAACACCCAATGCAGTTACAACAACTTCATCCAATCCAAGAACGTCTTCTTCAAGAGATACATTAACCACATTGTTTGCTCCAATAGCAACTTCAATGGTTTTAAATCCAAGATACTTGAAGATTAGCGTGGTTGTGCTTGATGGTGCACTTAACGAGTAATTTCCATTTTCATCAGAATAAGTACCGGTTGTAGTACCTTTTGCAATAACAGATGCACCAATTACGGCTTCTCCATTATTGTCTTTTACCGTACCTGTAACAGTGCGGGTTTGTGCCATAGTTAATTGCCAACAAAAAATGATGGCAACCATCGCGGCAAAAGTGCGGACAGTTTGTTTCATAGGTTTTGAGATTTGGTTGTTTAATAAAAGATTAACGCGTTAAATGTAACTAAGGTTATTTAAAAACAAAATGAGTTGTTAATTACTAATACACTTAATTATGTTTACTTGACAAAAGACGGCCTAATATATTCAATGGTTGTATTCAATTAAAAAAAAATGCTGTGAAGTAATTAGATCATTTAGATTTTAAAATTATGAATAAAGAAGGTCAATGACTTACAACTGCAATTTGCCTCTTGTTAAACTCAATGAGCCCTTCATTTAAAAAAGAAACATAAGTTTGAATATCTGAAGTATAACCACGTGGTTGCGTCAGCAGATTTCCATTTACATCGAGCAATACATAATAAGGCTGTGCACCTATTTTATAATTTGCATATTGAATGTCAAAGTTTCTATCGCCTAAAGTTTTTACTTCTTTGTTTAATGCTTTAGAAAAATAATGTTCATTTTGGGGTAATGTTGTTTTATCATCGATATATAAAGAAGCAGTAATATAATCTTCTTTCAAAAGTTTTAATACTTTGGGATTAGGCCAAACAGATTTTTCCATCTTACGGCAATTTACACAACCCCAACCGGTAAAGTCAACAAACAAAGGTTTATTCTCTTTTTTTGCTTTTGCCAAAGCTTCATCAAAATCAAAATAAAGATCTAGTCCTAGTGGTGCTTCAAACAGGTTTTGATATTTTTTAATTGTAGTGGTGTTTATTTCTTTTCCACCTTGCTCTGTGTTTAACAAAGAAAACTCTGAGTAATTGGGAAGAAAGCCACTTAATGGTTTAAGAGGCGATCCCAATAACCCAGGCATCATGTAAAATGCAAATGAAAGTGAAAACAAGGCAAATAATAATCTTGGAACTGAAATATGTTTGTCATCATCTTCTGCTGTTATTCTTATCTTCCCAAGGAGGTATAAACCGAGCACTGCAAAAATTACAATCCAAAGTGCAAGAAAAATATCACGTGATAAAACTCCCCAGTGATATGCCATATCAACCTTTGATAAGTAGATCATGCTCAAAGCAATTTCCAGCAATCCGAAAGTCACTTTTAATACATGCATCCAGTGGCCCGATTTAGGAAGTTTTTTTAACCCTGTAGGAAACCATGCAAAAAGCCCGAATGGCAAACCAAGCGCAAGCCCGAATGCAGCAAAACCAATTAATGGTTTTATAAATTCGCCTTCATCTGTAACTATGGAAATAAGGTTTGCGATAAATGGAAGTGTGCATGAAAACGAAACTAAGACAAGTGTAAATGCCATAAAAAAAATACCTACAAGCCCACCCTTATCACTCAATGCTTCTGATTTATTGATCCATGAGGCAGGCAAAGTGATTTCAAATACACCAAGAAATGATAATCCAAAAAGAAAAAACAATACGAAGAATAACAGGTTAAAAAACCAACCGGTAGAAAGTTCATTCAATTTTTGACCATTGGTAAGCAATGAAACCAATACTCCAAGAACAACAAAAATCAAGATAATTGAAAGTGTATAAATCAATGCATTAATTCTACCCACATGTTTGTTAGAATTTTTCTTCAAGAAAAAACTTACAGTAAGAGGTATAACGGGCCATACACATGGGAAAAACAAGGCGAGCAATCCTGTTAAAAATCCTTGTACAAATGTTGACCAATAGGTTTGATTTCTTACATCTTCTTTGTTTACTGAAAAATCCTGGTTAGAACTTATTTGAGAATTGGATGTAACATTTGAAGAATCATTAATACCAATATTATTTTCTGCTTTAGTTGAAGTATCAACGGAAGTAACCGAAGACTTAGTTGAATCACTGTCTGTTTTTTTTACGGTTCCTTTTACCTTCCATTCCAACAATACATCGGTTGGCGGATCGCACATTTTGTCATCGCACGTCATAAAAGTCATGCTTCCATTTACCACAACTTCGGGTTTCAGCAATTTTATTCTCTGTGTAAATGTTGCTTTATCTGTGAACCAGATCAACTTCATATTATCAAAAAGTGGTTCAATTGCTTCGTATCTCTTTCCAGTTTCTTTTACTTTTCCTTCCAACTTATAATCAGAAGATTTTTCAAATGTGAATGAAGTTGGTATTGGACCGCCCTCACCAACAAATTGAGAATATAAATGAAAGCCGGTATCAATTTTTGCATTGAGTATTAAATCATATTCATCATCAGAAATCTGCTTTGACGTGAATATCCACTTGACATGATTATTTACAAACTGAGCTTGAGCAGCTAAGTTGAAAAAGATTAATAAGAGAACTGAAAGTTTCTTCATTCCTAAAAAAAATGATTAAGCAAATGTAGTGGTTGTGACTGAGAGAAATAAAATCGAAGTTCAATTAGTTACCTGAGTAAATCATCCATCACATCAACTTCCTGATGTATTACCGATTTAATAAATGAATCGAAAAGAGCGCGGCCATCTGTATTGCCGAGTATCTCTTCTGCACATCTTTCGGGATGCGGCATTAACCCGAAAACATTTCTCGATGCATTGCAGATGCCGGCAATATTCATGGTTGATCCGTTTGGATTTCCCGCATCATTAATTTCCCCCGATTGATCGCAATACTTAAAAATTATCTGTTGATTAGCTTCTAACTGTTGCAGGGTTTTTTCATCTGCATAATATCTGCCTTCGGCATGTGCAATTGGAATTTTGTAAGACTTGTCTTTATCGAGATAATAGGTTAGCGCAGTTGCCGATGTTACCGGTGCCATAAAAACATTTTTGCAAACAAATTGCTGGTTTGAGTTTCGAAGTAATGCACCGGGCAATAAGCCTGCTTCACACAAAATCTGAAATCCATTACAAATTCCCCATACATAACCGCCGCTGTTGGCAAACGCTGTTACTGCATTCATGATGGGCGAGAACCTGGCAATGGCACCGCTTCTCAAATAATCGCCATAAGAAAACCCGCCGGGTAACATGATGCAATCTTTGGTATCAAAGTCTCCTATACTTTTTTCTTTATGCCATAATATTTTTACTTCTTGTTGTAAAACATTCTCAAGAACATGAATGAGGTCTCTGTCGCAGTTAGAGCCTGGGAAAATTACTACTCCGAATTTCATTTATAAAAAATTATTTAAGAAGGAAGTTACATTGGTAAAAAAGCACGGTCAAAATTAAAACTAAATGCACTACTTCTGAAATCCATTTTCGTTGCTGCTCCATAAAAAATATGGAAAATGCCAAGCCCACCGGTAATGCTATCCATAAAAAATGATCAAACGTGCCAACAAATGCAATAAACAATGATAAAAAACCTGCAATAAACATAAGAATAAAATCAACCATGTAACTTCTTACCTGCACAACCATTTTAAAAATATTTGACTGAATGTAAAACAAAGCCCATAACACAACAACCAGAAGCGTAATGCCAATTGAAATAACTTCCGGTGAAAATTTGATTTGATCTGCTGAAAAATTAAACGCCGAGATCTTAATACTACTTATAAATTCGGGCAACCGGTTATACCAGAAAAAATAAACAATAATTAAATAGTATGGTACCAATAGACCAAGAAGAGAAAGTATGTATTCGCGTATGTTAAAAGGGCGAAGAATTATTAATGAACCTAATACGAAAAAATAAAAAATTATATAAGGAGAAAATATTAAGGCAGCAATTGCGATTAACAATCCGGAATCAAAAATTATTGTTAGTGCTTTTTCTTTTTTATAGAGCGAGAGAATTTTTGAAAGTGCAAACAGTAAAAATGTGTTTGCCAGCATTGCAGAAGAAAAAATAATAAACTCATTAAACAACGATGAAATTAAAATATAAGCCATTGCAGGTAAATAACTCGGTCTGTTAAGTAAGCGGTAATGATTAACAAGGTAATTAAAGTAAAGTGCCTGAAAGAAAACCAGAATGAGAGAAATAAATTGATAGATCCAGTCTTTGCTACCCGCAAGAAATTCCATTAACCTAAAAATAAATCCGGCGAAAATATCTGAAGCAACCGGTGCCTGAAACATTACAGGCTCTGCAAAA
>JBKJNS010000130.1:0-3972 GCA_046593455.1 Chitinophagales bacterium
GAAACGTGTTCATCATATCTTCAGTGGTTAAAGTTTTTTCAATCCCCAAAGTATCGCCGTCTTCTACTTCACGAGCAGCAGAAGTTCCTCCATAAATTACAATTATCTTATTACCGATTAATCCATCGCTGCTGATTTTTACCTTAGCGTCTTTACGAATGTATTGTTGTGATTTTTCATCAATCTTCACGGTTACTTTCACTTGAGATTTTCCGAAGAAGACCATTTTATTTACGGTACCAATCTTTACTCCCGAGAACCAAACATTATTACCGGGTTGCAACCCGTTTACATCGTCGAAGATGGTGGTTACTATAATTTTTTTAACAAAAGTGTCGTGCAGATTGCCAATGGTTAAAATGCCACCGATCAAGAATGCCAAACCCAAAAAGATAAATACCCCAACAATGACTGCCCGTTTATTTAATGTTCTCATTTTTTTTATTTTATAAAATTGTAATCGAAAAATATTTTTGCTGTTTCATCTTCGGCTTCAAACACCTCGGCAAAACTTCCCTGATGAATAAATTTTCCATCCATCAGCAATGCCATTTTGTGGCCGGTGGCTTTGGCGCAAGTGAGGTCGTGTGTGATGATGATTGAAGACGTGTTGTATTCTTCCTGAACTTTTATTATAAGGTTATTTATTTCATTGCATGTAATTGGATCAAGCCCCGAAGTAGGTTCATCATACATCATAATTTCGGGTTTAAGAATAAGGGTGCGTGCAATTCCAATTCTTTTTCGTTGCCCTCCCGAAAGTTCACTTGGCATTTGTTCAATGCTTTGTTTTAAACCAACTGCTTCGAGCACTTCTTCTACCCGCTCCTTTATTTCTTTGGCGCTTAAATTTTTCACATTCCTTACCAAAGGAAATTCAAGATTCTCCCTCACATTCATGCTATCGTACAATGCACTGCTTTGAAAAGAAAATCCAAGCTTCAACCGTAGTGCACGCAACTCTTTATCATTTATTTTATCTACTTGCTTGCCGAGTACATTTACAATACCGGCATCGGGTTTTAATAACCCTGAAATAATTTTTATTAAAACAGATTTGCCGCTGCCCGATTTGCCAAGCACAGCAACATTCTCCCCTTTTAAAACTTCAAGATCAATTCCCTTTAAAACATGTAATTCACCAAATGATTTATAAAGCCCTTCGATTGAAATTACAGCATCCCTATTTTTCTGTGAATTATTTTTCGTTTCCATTGCTCAATAAAATCTAATCCAGTTAGTGACCTGTACAATAAGAATCTCTTCAATAAAAATCAGGAACATCGAAAGCACCACTGAAGCGTTTGCTGCCCTTCCCACTCCTTGTGTTCCCTGTGTTGCATTAAACCCCTGGTAACAACCTACAATTCCAATAGTGAATCCGTAAACAATTGATTTGAATAAAGAAGAAAAGATATCGAGGAAAGTAATGGACTCGAATGATCGTTTAAAGAAGGCGACGAAACTTGTAAGTTCATTTGCATGAACATTTAAGTAGGCTCCCATTAAACCAACAAAGGCGCAATACAACATTAATACGGGCACCATAAAAGTGGTTGCAAACACACGCGTTACTACTAAATATTTATACGGGTTAATTGCAGAAACTTCCATGGCATCAATTTGCTCAGTCACTTTCATGGAGCCAAGTTCGGCTCCAATGTTAGAGCCCACTTTGCCTGCTGCAATCAATGCTGTTACTAACGGTGCAAGTGTGCGTACCAATGCAATTTCAATGAGCGAAGGCAACCAAGATGCTGCACCAAAATCTGCTAACGACGGGCGCGATTGTTTTGTAAAAACAATTCCGGTTACAAAACCCGTGAGAGTTATTAGCGGTAATGATTTGTAACCAACCTCATAACATTGCTGCACGATTTCGCGAAACTCAAAAGGCGATTGAAATATTTCTTTAAAAAATCTGCCAACAAATTTAAATGCACGATCGAGGTCTTTAAAAGACTGATCAATTCTTTTTGAAAAAACGTTTTCCTTTTGTTTTGACTTTGTCAAGTGTAATTTTTTTATTGAATAACCAGAGTGAATTGGCCACTACTTTTATTTCATTTACAACTTCAATATTAATTAAAAAGGAAAGCGACCCTCCCAAGTCGCTTTCCACTTATTCACACCCACAAAATTTTATTACTTGTTATCGTTTCCTAAATCTTTGAAGGCATCGGCAATGCCCTCCATGTCGTGATTGAATTCACGCTTGAATGTTTCCCAATCAGAATTTTCTTTTTCATAAGCTTCTAACTTAATTCTTAACTCTGCATTTTTTACTTCAAGCTCATCAATCTTCTTTTTTCGCGAATCATCAAATACCGATGTGCCGGGTTTGTTCAGCTTAACTCTAAGTTCAGCAATTCGTTTTTCATTGTCGGCAATTTGAACTTCGGCATTGGTTTTAAATGCAGGATACTCGGCATTAAGTTCGGCTTTTGCTTCTTTTAATTCTTCTTGTGCTTCTTCCACTTTCGATTCATTCGATTGGCATGAAGTTAAAAAACTGCTTACTGCAAAAGCTGCAACTGCTGCATACATAATTACTTTTTTCATTGGTCTGGTTTTAAGTTATTGATTTTATAAAATGGTGAATTAAAAATATTTAATGGCTCATATAGAAATTTCAGCAGCGATTATTTAAAGAAAATTTTTAAAGGTTTGAAATAATTCTGCGCAACTCATCTTTTGATTTGCCGAGCTTACTTTGAAGCCTCTCAAGCATTGCTTCCTTCTCAGCTTTAGCAAACAACATGTCGTCACCTGTTAATGTTTCAAATCTTTTTTTCAGCTTGCCTTTTTCTTCAAGCCAGGTTTCTTTCAATTTAGATTTATGCATGTATTTTATCTATTTCCCGCAACCTGCGTTGTGGAGGTATATATTTTATTTCACTTTGCAAATGTGCGATTATCTCATCTGTTATCTGTTACATGTTAATGCAAATAAGTTACATTATTCACACATTTTAAATTTCATTTTTATCATTTCCCAAAAGAATAATCATAAATAAAAAAGCTGTCAGGAAATAAAACCTGACAGCTTACTGAAATAAATAAAAGCAGATAGTTAATAAGAAGTTTTCAATTCTACTCTGCGGTTTTTTGCCTGGCCTGCTTTGGTTTTGTTATCTGCAATGGGCTGTGTTTCGCCAAATCCTTTTGCAGTTAATCTTGATTCCAAAATTCCTTTCGACATCAAATAAACTTTAACCGACTCGGTTCTCTCTTGGGATAAATTCATATTGTATGCATCTTCACCGATGTTATCTGTATGGCCTTCGATGCTGAGATTAGCTCCTTCATATTTTTTAAGAATTTCCACCAGTGCATCTAATTGCGGAAGTGAAACTGCCTTCAGCTTCGAGCTATTGAATTCGAAATAAATTTTACTGGCAATCATAGTAATCTTTTTCACATCTTCTTTTGCCATTTCGGGGCAACCTTTATTTGCAATGGTTCCTTTTACTGTTGGGCAACGATCATCTTTATCTGCAATACCATCACCATCAGTATCGGGGCAGCCTTTTAATGCAAGAATACCGGCAGCATCGGGGCACAAATCTTCTTCATTCAAAATACCATCTTTATCATTATCCATAGGGCAACCTGTTGCATCCACTCTGTAACCGGTTTTAGTTCCAAGGCATTTATCATCCATATCGGCAACGCCATCTTTATCTTCATCGGGGCAACCTTTTAGTGATGAAAGCCCTGCAACATCAGGACAACGATCATCTTTATCTGCAATGCCATCACCATCTTTATCGGGGCATCCATTTAATAATTTTGTTCCCGCAACATCAGGGCAAGTATCGAGATAATCGGCAATGCCATCTGCGTCTTTATCTAATGGGCAGCCTGTTTTATCAACTGTTACACCTGCAGGTGTTTCGGCACATTTATCATTTCTGTCTGCAACGCCATCACCATCGGCATCTTTTGCTTTTCCAAAATTGAATGTTAAAC
>JBKJNS010000207.1:0-3338 GCA_046593455.1 Chitinophagales bacterium
CATCGGCTGGGCTTTTTTTCTTCTTGCCACAAATCAACTTTACTCACTTACAGGTATTGTAAACGGCAAACAAGGTGATCCGTTTGTTATTGCAGAGCGCGATTCGCAGCAAATAAAAAATAAAGATGCAGTATTTTTTGAATCCATAAAAGCAAGTGGTGAAATAGGAATTCAAAAAGGAGATACACTTTATCAGCTCACAAAATCGGGTGCTATAGAAATAAGTTCGGGTGCGCAACATGCCGATGGAATTTTCCCAACTTGCAAAAACACCATCATTGATATTTGGTTGCCGCTCATTGGTTACCTCACTTTTTTTTGTGGCTTAATGAATTTGTTAAGTGATTCAAAAGCAACAGAAAAGATGTCACGATTCTTAACGCCACTCTTCTCAAAAATTTTCCCCGATCTTCCCAAAGGTCACCCTGCTTATGGTTACATGACGATGAACTTCGCCGCGAACTTTCTCGGTCTCGATAGTGCAGCAACACCATTCGGTTTAAAAGCGATGGAGAGCATGCAGGAATCGAATCCCGAAAAAGACAAAGCCACCAACAGCCAGATTATGTTTCTCTGTTTGCATGCAGCAGGATTAACATTGATTCCAACCTCCATCATCGGCTATCGTGCAGCAATGAATGCAAGCAACCCTGCCGATATTATGCTGCCAACAATTATTACTTCATTCATCGGCACCATGGCAGCAATGATTTTTGTAAGCATCAAACAGCGAATTAATTTATTGAATGGAGTGGTGATTGGTTTGGTAACAGGAATAAGTATTCTCATTGGAGCATTAATGTATTTCATCAGTCAGCTCAGCAGCATTGAGAAATTTCATTTCACAGGAAATCTTAGCAATGGTGTTTTGTTATTTATCATTCTCGCCATTGTGGCTTATGCTTTTTGGAAAGAAAAATATTTTACGGCAAGCGACACGAATATTTTTGAATCATTTATCACCGGAGCAAAAGATGGTTTCACCACAGGCATTCGAATTCTCCCATACATGATTGCAATGCTGGTGGTGTTGAGCATCTTCCGCAATTCGGGGTTGATGGATATTGTGATGAATGGAATTTCTGCAGTGCTAAATCTTTTTAGTGTTGACCGCCAAATCATCAATGCAATTCCTGTTGCACTCATGCGCCCATTCAGCGCTGGCGGTTCACGCGGCTTTATGCTCGATGCAATGAAAACTTATGGAGCCGATTCATTCACCGGGCAATTATCATGTTTGTTTCAGGGTGCCGCCGAAACAACTTTTTATGTTATTGCATTGTACTTCGGTTCGGTAAGCGTGAAGAACACTCGCTATACACTCGGCATTATGTTGCTTGTTGATTTGGTTTGTGTGATCACAGCAATTTTTGTTTGCAAAGTTTATTTCTAACCAATAACCACAATAATTATTTTGTACGTCTGGATTTTATATTTTTGACGTACAATTTAAAATTATGCAAACAAAACTCACTTTAAGAATGGATGATCGTGTGGTTGCAAAGGCAAAACGAATTGCTAAACTGCGAAGGCAAAGTGTTTCAAGCATTGTTGAAGAACATTTTAAGAAAATAGGAACACTTAATGGAAAAAATATTAAGGCACAACCTATTCCCGAATGGATTCAGCAATTAGGTATCAATCCGAAAAAAAGAAGAAAGGGGAAGGAAAAATCTTATGATGAATTGAAATATGAATATCTCAAAGAAAAATACCTAAAGGATTGAAACGCATTTTTCTTGATGCAAATATTTTGCTCGACATAATTTTCAGCAGGGAAACCCATGCAGAATTCTCACGGAGAATTTTATCACTTACCGGATATCAAAAGTATACTTCTACATTAAACGTATCAAACATCTACTACATTGTGCAGAAGGAATCTGATAAACTTGAAGCAAAAAAAAATATTGGTTTGGTCATAAGGCATTGCCAGATTCTTGATGTTAATTCAATGATGATTCATCAGGCATACAATTCACTCTTTGAAACCTTTACAGATTTCGAGGATGCTATTCAACATTATTGCGCCGTTGCACATTCAATGGATGCAATTGTTACCCGCAATCAAAAAGATTTCACAAACTCCGAAATTCCTGTTTACACTCCCAGAGAATTTGTAAAAGCATTTGGCGAATGAAACAACAACTCATAAACGGCAATTGGTGCAATGCGTTCAATGGAAATACGTGGCAGGTTCAAAATCCTGCCACTGAAGAAATTATTACCACTGTTCCTTTTGGTGATGATCATGAATGCAATGCAGCAATTAATGCAGCCGTAAATGCATTTGCAGACTGGAGTGCAATGTCAACCTGGCGCAGGGCTGAAATATTAAAGAAGACAGCAGAGATCATCCGGAAAAATATTCCTGAGTTTGCAAATGAAACAGTGCTTGAAAGCGGCAAACCAATTGCCGAAGCAAAAGGAGAGTGGATGGTTGCTGCAGATTTATTCGAGTGGTTTTCTGAGGAAGGAAAAAGAAGTTACGGTCGTGTGATTCCTTCAAAAAGAATTGAACGCCGGATGCAGGTGATCTACCAACCGATGGGAGTAATCGGAATTATTACCGCATGGAATTTTCCTGCATACAATCCTGCACGCGCCTGTGCTGCAGCACTTGCTGCAGGTTGCACCATTGTTTGCAAAGGATCTGAATTTACTCCGCTCACATCAATGAATTTATTTTCAGCATTAAAAGAAGCAGGCATTCCAGATGGTGTTGCAAATCTTGTTAATGGCCACTCGGCGAAAATTGGAGATGCCATGTTAAATCATACACAATTAAAAAAGATTTCATTTACCGGCAGCACAAGAGTTGGAAAAATATTAATGAATGGTGCTTCGCGCACAAACACAAAACTTGCACTCGAACTTGGTGGCAATGCACCAGTGATTATTATGAATGATGTAGATGTTGAGCGCATTGCAAAAACTGCAGTAGCGGGCAGATTCAGAAACTCAGGTCAGGTGTGTAACATACCGCAAAGATTTTTTGTGCAACGGAAAATTTACGATCAGTTTCTTTCTGCAGTAGTAAAAAATGTTTCACTCCATAAAACAGGAAACGGCTTGGATGAAACAACCCGCATGGGTCCCATGATTAATAAGCGACAACAGGAAGCCGTTTTAAAAATTATTTCACAAGCAAAAGATGAAGGTGCTGAGGTAATGATTGGTGGTACCACAAAGGACAAAGGATTTTTTATTGAACCCACTGTAATCGCCGATAAAGATGCTACTGCAAAATTTTATGATCAGGAAATTTTTGGGCCAGTACTTCCTGTAATTCCTTTTGATACCATTGATGAAGTAATTCAAAAAGCAAACAACACACC
>JBKJNS010000217.1:0-3505 GCA_046593455.1 Chitinophagales bacterium
TTGACTGATGTCCTCAACTGATAATGAAAGTGCAAATTATTTTTCCATTTTTCCTATCAATCCTCCTCAATCCTAAACAAATGGCAAGGCAAAATCGAAGGATCAAGCTCCATGTAAAATGAAAAGTGATTGAATGAATGAAAAAAGAAGATTAATATTTTCATTCTTGAATTTGATTAATCCACTGATCAAAAATAACTTAACTTTAATCTTTATTGATTGAGTAAAATTTAAGCACCCGATTATCGTTTCTTTGAAAAACATTTAGACCATGAAAAAGTACTACACGATTTTCTCCCTGCTTATTCTTCTCACTTTTTCGGTTAATGCGCAATGGACATCATGGTATGATTCGAGCTTGGTGATTAACCTGAAACATGATGATAAATTTCTTTGGAAGCTTTCTGTCAAAAACGAAACTGAAAACGGAATTTTTTTTGGCGGATTGGATACAACTGCTTTCAATAATCTTGTAGTAGGAAATTTTTTTCTTGCAAAATTGAATTTTGGGCTTAGCATCGAACGAGCATTAACTTTTCCAAATAAAATTTATGACAGCACTTTACTTTTAACCTATCAAGCGAGTCAGTTAGATAACAACAGAATTTTGCTATTGAGCGGAATGCAAAAAATTGATGTTTACTCTGCTAACAATCCGGCATGTTTCACTTTAATCAATGCCGACAATTCTGTTGCATGGTCAAAGTCAATTCAACCCGGTTTAACTACTGCTTCTACATTTCAGGATGCAGCTGTAAATGAAAAGGGAATAATGTGTGGCTTCTGTTTGTATGAAGATAATGTTATTCGCAATGTTGTTTTTGCTATTGACTTAAATGGTAATCTCATTTGGAGCAAGATGATTGGTACTGATTCAAGTGGAATTATTAATCATTTTACTGCGCTTCCAAGTGGTAATGTTATTTGTATTTCGCAAAATGGAGAGGTCTACTGTATTTCAATGGATGGTAATATTAAGTGGGGCAAACATTTTCATGCTATGGGATTTAATGATATGGTATTAGATCCTACTAAAAATATTGTTTTGATTTCGCAAAATATGATTCTAAAAATTGACACCAATGGTAATACCATTTGGTGCAAGCAACCGGTAACAACATTTAAATCTTACGATTATACTACACTTAATAATCTTTCTGTTGCCCCTGATTCTGGTTATAATGTTTTAATGGGCCGTTCATACGGAGATATGTACACATCCTTTTCTGATCCTTACTATATCAAACTCAGCAACGACGGAGAAATTGAATGGATCAAAAGCGGAAGTGCCTATGACTATAATAATTTTATTACCTCCTCAACCACACAAAATTTCTTGTGGAACTATGGTGGTGATATTGAAAGAATGGGACTTGATCTTTCGAAGAGTTGCATTCCGTTTGGTACGTTTGGCGCATGGAGTGAAATTGATTGCTCCACGCTTTCAACAAACGAAAACAGTGAAGAAGATTATCCTCTTGAATTAAACTCAGAAATATTTCCTGCTATAAGCGATGCGCAGATTACAATTGATACTATTTGCAACGAAGTTAATTTTGTAATCAGTTCTTCGCCGCTTATTCCATCTAAAGATGAAATTCTAAATCTTTTTCCAAACCCTTCACATTCTACGTTGAATATTAATACCACGCTCGCTTCGGGCATATTGGCAACCATTACAATCTATGATCTGCTTGGTCGCGAGAAAAAAACAGAAGCACTCACTTCAGAGAATGGGTCATTCAAAATTTCAGTTGAAGATATGAATGGAGGCATTTACTTTTTAAAAGTTGACGGAGGAAATGAAACTGCTACAGTAAAGTTCTGCAAAGAATAGAGTTTTCATTTTTAAAATCATAAACGTGAGAATAAATTTTAATTCTCTCTTAATCATTTTCAACCCTAAACAAATTACAAAGCAAGCTGCTGACATTATTTAACGTTCGAATAACTGTAAGCCATCTATTTCTTTACTTTAGAAGAGTAGTAAGTGATAAACCAATCAGGCACTTGTTTCTGCTCAATTTTATCCCACTTCTTTTTTTCTTTTATTTTTTTGAAGTGAGCAAATAATTTCGGTTGTGTTCCTGAGTTATCAAAAAAATATGCCTGATATGCTAACTGCGCTGCATCATGAAGTAAACCAAGTGAGCGATAGTAGCGACTGACTATTTTTTCAGGTTCAACACCATGCCCTTTATTTACAACCCTTAACTCAACACGATCTTTATTGATTTCAGGACTTTCTGTAGAAACAAAATAGAGATACACTTTGTATCCTGCACTTACTGCTGCTTTCATAATTTCAAGCTTACCTCGATGAGAGAAAACAGTTTCGAAAGAAAATTTTTTCTTTTCAGTTAAAAGTTTTTTCCGAAGATAATCTGCAATGATTTGAGCAATACGTTCATCATTCTCTCGCTTTTTCAATAGTAATTTACTTCTGTTGATTGTATATGAAGTGAAAAATTCCTTATCAGAAAAACTTTCATTGATAAGACCTGATGCAAGAGTTTCTTTCCTGAAATCATCTTTATCAATTTTGAGTTGGTATTTGGCGAAACTGAATTTGTTGCTTCGAAGTAATTCAGCAATGTCATCTGCATTTACATAAATGCCAAAGTCAACAAGCTTGTTTTTGATTTTGTATTCTCTTACAACCTTTATGATGGTACTCTTGCCTGAGCCATTTGGTCCGGCAAAAATGCGAAGCCGAAGTGAAGTTTTATTTTTAGTCGAGGGCAATACGTAAAGAACGTTTTATGGATGGAAGTTTTTTCACTTTGTCAGTTTCTCCGTTGCTATGTTTTTTTACTACCCATCCTTTTTCCACAGTTACAATGGAGCCACGTTGTTGTAATGCATTAGAAGAAAGTTTTCGGGTTGACTTATCAATTGCCCTTACTAAAACTCGCTTTGTAAGGTATGGTGCTGAGCTTGCAGTTTTTCTTTTCGTTGATTGATTTTTTGCCATGCTCAAATTTACGTTTTGTTTTCTTTAAAGTAAAAATCGGAATCAATAAATTCCCTCTCTCAATCATTTTCAATCCTAAACAAATGACAAGGCAAAATCGCTGGATCAAGTTCCACATAATTCCATCGGTTGCTCCATGTCCATCGTGAATCGTTGAGCAGATCGTGAGCGGTAAATGTTTCGCCTTCCTGCTTCCCGATTTTTTCTAATGGCGTTTGTATAAAGCCCTGCTGTTTTTTTGTAGAGTCGAGATTAACTACGCAGATGAATTTATTTTTTCCATCATCACTCTCTTTATAGTATGCGAGCAAATTATCATTCTGCACATTAAGGAATTGCATGTTGTTGGTTTGTTGCAGCGCTTCATTATCGCGGCGCGCACGGTTGATAATGCCGGTGAGCATTTTTAGTTTGGTGTCTTTATCCCAATCCCAATTTCGAATTTCATATTTCTCAGAGTTTAAATATTCTTCTCTGCCGGGCAGTGCCTCACCCAATTGCAATTCATAAACCGGTCCGTAAAAACCATAG
>JBKJNS010000351.1:0-4439 GCA_046593455.1 Chitinophagales bacterium
TTGGATTGCCTTACATTGATCCTAAATCTTCTGATGGCACTGATGAAGAAGTAAGTGCCTACGATCTTTGTTGCAAATCAATTGCAAGCGAAATGTTTTGGGTTATGAAGGAAGCAGCTGAAAGAATCGGTTAATTATTTTTTTCTTTCAGAAAAACAAATGCTACTCTACCCCTGCTTCCGTTGCCTTAATTGCTTCTATCAATTTCTGGTGCTCCTCTATTTCCTTTCGTTTGTCTACCTGATTGTTTTCATTGGTAACAATATTTTCCTCTGTAGATTTTATGGTCGCTTGGTATTCGCGGATTTTTTTGTGCAGCGCCTCATTCTCCCTCTCCATATCGCTTTGCTCACCCAGTTTTGAATTCAGAATTCTTTGAGCATCGGCTAATTGATTTAGAAACACCTGCTTGGTTTGTTCCTTTGCAAAGTCATGAATCATTCTTTCAGCCACAACATAATCTTCACTGTCGCTCTTCGAATTCAAATATCTTCCTCCTAAATCAAAATATACTTCGAGCATCACACCTTCCTTTTGCTGCGATGCTACCGTGTAAACATCTACCATGCTGCTCCCGAACTGCTTTATCACTGCATTATCATAAAAATATTCATCCTTCTTTGAATCACCTTTTGCTTCAAACTCTTTCATGTACTTCAGCATTGCCCTTTCAACATCTTTCTTATCGGCTCCGGGTATAAAAACCTTCAAACAAGTATTGTAACCCTGACTCATTTTTTCAGTCACTTCCTGAACTTCAATTTTAATCTTCTGTGCGTGTTGCGCATTCGCAGTTATGCAGATACAAATTGAAAATAACGCTAATAATTTTTGTTTCATAGTTTGATGATTTTACTTTTTGATTGCCAATAAAAATACAACGATTAAAATTTATTCCTCCGTCCGTCCAATAATTTTTCCATCGCGCCACGATTTATCCATTGCATTCAGTTGTTGAATTTCTTCGGGTGTTGCGGGTGAATCTTTTAAGTCACTCAAATCAGGTTTGCCGGCATTTACCCATGCTGTATACCAAAAACTTCCTATGGTAATAATTGCAGCGCGCATTCTTTTCTCCTGCATATCATCCAACATCTTTTCATACGCTGCTGAATAATCTTTTGAGTAAGTTCTTATGTTGCTTCCGCCACGATCTTCGTAAGTATATTTTTGATCACTCGGGAATTGCTCCGATAATAATTTTTCCATTCCCAAAACAGAATCAACAGCCGCCGCACTTTGCATCACCGATTTCCAAATTGATTCACCGGGATGTTCAATGTATTCTGCTTTCCCAACAAAATAATCATACTCATCGCCAAATAATTCAGGCACTCGCGATTCCCAAAATGCATGTATGCCCTTTTGATTGGTGAGTTGCCCGTTATAATTGCTCGTACAATGAAGCGGAACATGGGCATCTGCAATGTAGTGCCCTATATCGGCTGAGTAATGCAGTATTCTGTATTTATTTTTTTCCTTAAATGCTTCAGTCAGCCGAATTAACTCTAATGAAATCCACCATGGAACCACGCCATGTTTATTCAATGAATCCTCTGTGTATTTCGCAACTGCATCATACCATTTTCTCGGCAAACTGTCAAAAGGATAAGTGCCATACCGATCCAAATCAATGTAATGATGTGGTGCTTCTTCAGGATCGCTGTACCTTCTTTTATCGGGGTCAACAGCATGTGTGGTAATCCATTCAATGTTGTCTTTATAAAATGAAATCATTTGGGGAGGAAGCGTAAACACAGCCAACCTATTAATTCTTTGGTGCGCCCAAAATCCCCACGAGTCGGCATTCATTGGAATCACCAATGCAACTGCTACAACAAAAACAATGATTAAAATTTTCTTTTTCATTTCCCGAAACGAAAGTACTTTTTTCAATCGTAAAACCTGCAAGCTTTTCATTTCCTTTATTCTTCAATGACTATTTTTGCGCCCTTCCAAAAAATTTACCGAATGAATTTCCAACTGACCGAAGAGCACCTTATGATTCAAAAAGCTGCACGCGATTTTGCACAAACCGAATTGCTGCCCGGCGTAATTGAACGCGATGAGAAAATGAAATTCCCGAAAGAACAAATCATGAAACTCGCAGAGCTTGGTTTTTTGGGGATGATGGTTTCACCCGATTACGGCGGCAGCGGACTCGATACCATTTCTTACGTGCTCGCCATGGAAGAAATTTCTAAAGTAGATGCTTCAGCTTCTGTGGTAATGTCTGTCAACAATTCATTGGTGTGTTGGGGATTAGAAGCTTATGGAAATGAAGAGCAGAAGAAAAAATATTTAACACCACTTGCAAAAGGAATTAAAGACGGTGACCTCTACATCGGCGCTTTTCTATTGAGCGAACCCGAAGCCGGCAGCGATGCAACTTCACAACGCACCACAGCAATTGACAACGGCGATCATTATATTTTGAACGGAACAAAAAACTGGATCACCAACGGCAACTCAGCTTCAGTTTATTTAGTGATGGCGCAAACAGATGTTGCAAAAGGAAGCCGAGGCATCAATACCTTCATTGTAGAAAAAAATTCTAAAGGCGTAACCGTGGGAGCCAAAGAAAACAAACTCGGCATTCGCGGCAGCGATACACACAGCATTATGTTTCAAGATGTAATTGTGCCCAAAGAAAACCGCATTGGTGAAGATGGTTTTGGTTTTAAGTTCGCCATGAAAACTTTAGGCGGCGGAAGAATCGGAATTGCATCACAGGCATTAGGAATTGCATCGGGCGCTGATGAACTCGCACTTGCTTACAGCAAACAACGCAAAGCATTCGGTAAAGAAATTTCGCAACACCAGGCCATACAATTCAAACTCGCCGACATGGCAACAGAGATTGAAGCCGCTCGATTACTTATTATGAAAGCCGCATGGGAAAAAGACCAGCACCTCGATTACACTTTGAGCGGATCAATGGCAAAAGTTTTTGCATCGGAAGTGGCAATGAAGACCACCGTTGAAGCCGTGCAAATTCATGGTGGCTATGGCTACGTAAAAGAATATCATGTTGAACGATTAATGCGCGATGCAAAAATTACACAGATCTACGAAGGCACCAGCGAAGTGCAGAGGATTGTGATTAGCAGAACCATACTAAAGTAATTAGGAATTGAGAATTAGGAATTAGGAATTGCTACAAGAATTTCATTCATCTTTATTTTAATAACCAATTCCTAATTTCCAATTCCTAATTCCTAATTCTCAATTCCTAATTCACAATTCCTAATTCCTTATTCTCAATTCCTAATTAAAGTACCCCTTCATCAGCAAAACTATAATACCCCCGCTCCCCAATAATCAGGTGATCAACCACTTTAATATCTAAAGTTTCGCCCGCCCGCTTCATATTTTTTGTAAGCTCAATATCTGCAGTGCTTGGTTTTAAATTCCCCGAAGGATGGTTGTGGCAAAGAACAACCGAAGTAGCACCATTGCACTTAATGGCATGGTTAAATATCATCCGCACATCGGCCACCGTACCCGTAACACCACCCGAACTCACCTTTATTTTCTCCAGCACTTTATTCGAGCGGTTCAAAAGCAATATCCAAAACTCCTCATGCATTTTATCCGAAATCATCGGAAACAAAATATCGAAAGCATTCTTACTCGTCGCCACCTTATCACGTTCACGAATCTCACTCGATAATTTTCTGCGCCCCAACTCCAGCGCCGCCACAATCGTGATCGCTTTCGTTTCACCAATACCCTTCACCTTCAAAGCCAACATATCTTTTACCGAAAGTTTACTCAGCTCAAACAAATCATTACCCACCCTGCTCAGCAACTCCTTCGAAACCTGCAACGCATCATTATCCTTAGTACCCCTGCGCACCAAAATCGCAATCAACTCACTCTCGCTCAAACTTTGTTTACCTTTCAACATCAACTTCTCACGCGGCCTGTCCTCCTCAGCCCAGCTTTTAATTCCCTGTGGTTCGTGGTATTCTTTTTCCATCATCATTATTTTTTGTGGAATGAAATGTAGGAAAAAATATTGTCTGAACTATGATTTATTTGATTCCTATGATTATAGGATTCTATTTTCTCCATCACTTTTCAGTAACTTCAAATCATCGTCCCCCTTAAGGGGTCAGGGGTAATAAAAAATATTCCTTAGGGAATGAAAAAGAAATCATGCGTCAGCAACCCTCTCCCCATCGGGGAGAGTCGGCTTGTCCGCCGTAATTTTTATGAAGGCGGAAGAGGGGTCTTTACATGAAATAAAATGTAGGAATAATAATTCTTTAGGAAATAAAAAATTCTTTTTCTTGAAATCATGCGTCAGCAACCCTCTCCCCTACCTGTCCCGCTTTTTTGAGGGAGGGAGAGTTGGAGAGGGGTCTGTATGAAATTAGCATGAATATTTTTTAAGAAAGAAAAAAAATATTATCAAGTGCTTTCATTCCCATAAT
>JBKJNS010000378.1:0-2798 GCA_046593455.1 Chitinophagales bacterium
GCTGATGTATGATTCAAGCGGCAATCTTCGCGAGGGAATCATTGGATACAATGCAATATCAATCCCTCTTCCCATGTCAAATAATTCTACCTCTTTTTCATCGGCATAAGTGATAGGGTCAATTTCTTTGTGCAACATTGCAAGCACGCCTCTTCCGGCATTTACCAATTGATGTTTTTCTTCCAATTCCAATTCATAAGGTGGTTTGATTGGAATATCCATTTCTTTTTTCCAATCAAACTTTTTTAACAATTCTTTTTTATGAAAGAATATTTTTCTTGCAATTGATCTTGCATTCGTGAGTGTAGGTGATTGATCATTCAATTTCCACGAAACAAAAATCTTCATTGAATCCCATAGTGCATCACGGATCTCCAATGAGCAATTGGCATTTTCAAAAAGGTGAATAAGAAATTCTAAATCACTTTGCTCTTTCTTCTTCAGCACTTCAATCATTTTGTGAGTTGAAAACATTTTATCGGCAATAAAATCTCTTTCTATTGCCGGAAGGCATGCAACAAACACTTGTTCAACCAAACTTTCATTAGCATCCATTGAAAAAAGTTTAACACAATCACCAAACTCAGTTATCTGCCATTTCACAAGATGAAAACTGAATGAAACATTTATCTGAGTGTTTGCAATTCCGGTATTTGTTAGCGCTATTTTTTTTCTTTCATTTCCCCCATTAAAAATTTTATTTGCTGCAATAGCACAGCGATGTAATTCTTTGGCAACCACTTCATGTAACTGTTTGCTTTGAGGATATGCTAAAAGAAAAAGCAACAAATGATGGTATTCAATAATTTCTTTTGGAAGAATGAGTTTTTTTTCAGCAATTTTTTTTATGAGTAATAATTTTTCATTTCCAAAATTATTTTCAAAACGATGGTTGATTGATTTAAGTAGTATCAATAAAGATTCAATCGTCTCGTTTTTTTCTTTTTTCATAATAAAAAAAATTTGTTTCTCCTACTGCAAAGTAAACAACATCCTTAAAATAAAAATGGTACTGCTTGATGGCGGTACCATTTCATTTCAAAAATAAACTAAACAGGAAGCTATATTTTTAATTGAAGGTTTGTTACAAACATGAGGTTATTTTTTAGCGATCCGGCTACTTCTTTCTGGTAGTTTGTTTGAACCAGGTTGAATTGTAAACGCGCATCATTATCGGGCAAGAAAATAAATCCAACCGTGCCGGTGATTGTGCTGTAAGCATCAATTTCACTCGTGTTTAACAGATCAGTATTTTCATACTTGCCACCAATCTCAAAAGTTCTGCACCATTTATTCTCCATTTTGATTCTTAGCAATGCCTGACCAAAGTAACCCGACATTTTAAAATCTTTTACTTCCTTTAATGTATCAACGGAAGCAGAATAACTGAGCAAATTGGTTCCGGTGATGTATTCACCTTCCAGAATCAGGTTCAACTTTGAACCTAAGTCACGATTAAAAGTTACATCACCTCCAGCGGTACCACCTGTAATACCTTTATCAATTCCTGCTGTTTGCCCGTTTACTCCAAGGCGCAAACCCTTAACAGGACTAAACTCCAATCTTCCTGCAAAATTTTTCTGCGAATTATTATCATAAGCAACGCTGCGATCGCTCCCGTTAAAAACTCCGGCATAATAACTTAACGGCATTTTCTCTTTTAAAAATGTTCCATAAACCATAAGTCCCGGCTGGTAAGAGGTGTAATAATTATTCACCCAAATCTTGCTGGTAGTGCCGCGATCAATCATTCTAAGATCTTCGTGACTTGTTAATTCATCAAGTTCCATAGGGGTTTTAAATTGTCCGCCGCGAACCTTAAATTGATCATTGTACTTGTACTCAAAATATGCAAGCTCAATTGTTTTGCCCGGTGTTGTAGTTTTTAAATCGGGAAGCTGAACCCGAATTACCCCGCTCCAATGATTGTTCAATGAAATATCGGCGCGCAATTCAAGGCGGCGAATTCTGAAATTACTTTGAACAGGGTCGCCATTAAATTTCCCTTGTACGTCAACACTATCAGTGAGTGAATGCTCATAGCGCACATGAACCAATCCCTTCATTTTTATTGTAGGATTGAAGGTTGATTCTGTTGTAGTGCTGCTTTGTGCATAGACGCTTGCAGTGAAAAACAATAGCAATGTTAAGGTATGAATTATTTTCTTCATGTTAATTTAAGTTTAAGTGATTATTATTTTGCTGCAAAAATATAATCATGTCATTGTTAAGTACATTATCTTATTGTTAAGCAATTCGGGGTTATCAACGATTGAAAACTGTTTGTGCTCCGTCCTTTTGATCACCTCATTGTTAGTACCTTTGCAAAGAAATAAATCTTAGATGAGCATTACCAAAGAAGCTGTTATTAAAGCATTAAGCAATGTAATTGACCCCGATCTGCACAAGGATTTGGTGACGTTGAATATGGTGAGTGATATTGTGATTGAGGGAAAGAAAGTTTCTTTTACTGTCATGCTCACCACCCCTGCATGCCCTATGAAGGATATGATTCACAATGCCTGCGTAAATGCCATTCATCATTTGGTTGATAAAGAAGCAGAAGTAAAAGTGAACATGAGTTCTTCCGTTACTACCAGAAGAAAAGATGGTGGAAAAATTTTACCCGGTGTAAAAAATATTATTGCGGTGGGTTCGGGAAAAGGCGGTGTTGGAAAATCAACTGTTGCAGTAAACCTTGCACTTGCTCTTGCGCAAAAAGGTGCAAGTGTTGGTTTGATTGATGCAGACATTTATGGTCCTTCAATTCCAACCATGCTCGGCATCAAAGGAGAAAG
>JBKJNS010000384.1:0-3194 GCA_046593455.1 Chitinophagales bacterium
CTTGCATGGCAACGTCATTAAATTTTCCAATGTCATAATCTGATTTGAGTCGTGAAGTTTTTATCAGCAAATTCTTCGGTACATAATCGGGGACAGCACCATAAGCTTGCATTGCAATATTCAAACACCATTGAGAGATGTAATCTTCCGGTTTATCTTTTAGGATTGCAACATATCTTCTGATTGCTTCTTCCACCGGTTGTTTGATTTGATGAACACCACCTCCATTGATGGGGAAAATGCAAGACTGAGCATTGTGATTGTTGATGCAATTTACTTGCTCACCTAATCGCAAATAGCCAAGCGCAATCCATGCTTTGAGTGAATCGTGACGAGTCTCTTTTCTATCCATTCCTAATTCTTGACTTGAGGCAATGAAAGCAGAATCCTTTTCAAGTTGCTCAAGAAGATCAATTGCCTTCTGCGATTCTCCTGCATACAAATATTCGCAAGCTAGATTGAACCGAAGTTGCTTGTTATCAGGAGTTTTTTGCAATCGCTTTTCAAGAATCACGATGTGCTCATTGTTTCTTGCATACACTTTCATAGGGTCACTCTTCGCAATTATCTCATGATAGATTGCGGGCATTGTTGTGCTCGTATAATTGTGTATGTTATGATTCCCAAAGTATTTGAAAGCGAGTAATCCAATTGCACAGAGTATAATAATCAGAATAATTGCTATGGATGATTTTTTTCTCATTGATGAAAAGAATGTGGCCACAAAAATATTGCGAATGCAAAGTGCCCGGTGTTAATGAAGCGCTAACAAATTGATAATGGCAAAATGCTTTGAGATTTGCCTCTATTATTTTTCTAAATCCTTTTTCAGACTTAGCATATTAGTGTAGTAAAAAGTCTCCCGACTTCCTATTTATTTCAACTGAAATAAACAACCATCTTCTCTTTAAAAAATTCCTCCTCAAAAAAATCAGAAACAGCAATCACTTTCACTTCCTTTCCAAATTCATCAGTTTCATTTTTCAAATCACCCCCCTTTAATAAAATCCAACCATTGGGTTTTGTATTGATGGCATCTTCCTCAATCAAATGATGTGTCCAATCATAAATAGTTTTCATGGGTGCTACTGCACGACTCACAATAAAATCATATTTGCCATACAACTCCTCTCCTCTTTTTTGTTCAGCAACAACATTTTTTAATTGCAATGTTTCAGCAATTGCTTTCACCACTTTTATTTTCTTTCCAATAGAATCCACGAGATGAAATCTTACATCGGGAAAAAGAATTGCCAATGGAATACCGGGAAAGCCACCACCTGTTCCTATATCTAAAATTTTCGAATCACTTTTTAAAGAAATAAATTTTGCTATTGCCAATGAGTGCAATACATGCCGCTCATACAAGTGATCAATATCTTTTCGCGAGATCACATTGATCTTTTCATTCCATTCACTATATAAACTTTCTAATGTAGAAAATTGATGAAGCTGTGTATTGGTAACCTGAGGGAAATATTTTGAGATAAGTTCGGCATTGGATTCCATAAATTCGAAATTGGCAATTCGCAATTCGCAATTTTACTTTACATCCTCCCCTGCTTGGGAAGCAGAATCTGGTACAATAAATTCTTTGCTCTAAAGAGTTGCGCCTTTACAGTTCCGAGCGGCAGTCCCGTGCGGTCAGCAATTTCTTCATAAGAAAGTTCATCAAAAAAACGAAGCTCGATTAATATGCGATACTTGGGATTAATTTTCTCAATCACCTCGCGCACAATTTTACTTCGCTGGTTTTTAACATAACTCTCTTCGGGATCGGGAGCGGCACTTCTTACATCGAAAGTATATGATTCACCTTTTTCATTTTCGATCTCATTGTGAATCGATGTTGTTTGAATCCTCTTTTTACGGATGTAATCAATGCAATTGTTTAATGCGATTTTATAAAGCCAGGTGCTGAAAGCAAATTCTGGCGTGTACTTAACAAGGTTGCTGAATGCTTTCCCGAATGCTTCGATGGTGAGATCATTTGCATCATCTTCATTGTGCACCATCTTTAGTAACAAAAAGTAAATGGAGTCTTTATAACGGCTCATCAGCTTTGCATAGGCAAGTTGATTACCTGCTAATGCCTGCTGAACCAACTCATAATCTTCTTTGGCTCTTGGAGAAAATGTTGTGCTTTCTTCTTTGGTGATTACTTCCACGTATTGTTCTTCGTTTGAAAAGTATCAGGTAATAACTTGAGGTAGTAAATTAAAAAGAAAAAATCGAGGAGCGGGTAGTAAAAGAATAAATCATCTTCCACAAGTTTTTTCATTGTTGTCCTCAATACAATACCTTGAATTATTAATCTGATAGCAAACAAAAATAGTCCTTCCAACCATAGCGGTGAATAAATAAGCGTAATAAAAAACAAAACATAAAACAATAAATGCGTGAGTGAAAACAAACCGAGCAGCAAACGGTGTTTTAATTTGTAATATTTTCCTGTGCTCACATGCCTTCGTTTCTGATGCCAGTATTCATCCCACGATTGCTTTGCCTCGGAATACATGAATGATGAAGTGTTGATTTGTATGGCAGTATTTTTTTTATCGGCTGCAGCATTGATCAGCAGATCATCATCACCCGACATTAGTTGCGGATACTTTGGGTAAATATTATGATCAAAAAAGATTTGTTTTTTGTAGGAAAGATTTCTTCCTACACCCATGTATGGAAGTTTTGCAAGTGCATAAGAAAAATATTGAAGTGCCGTAAAAAATGCTTCGTAGCGGATGAACTTATTCAAAAAGCCATTGCGCTTTCTGTATGGCGCATAACCTAAAACAATTTCTTTTTCATGGCTGAATAATGAAGCCATATCTCTTATCCAGTGATCGCTCGATGGAGTGCAGTCGGCATCAGTAAGAAAGACATGATCATACTTTGCTGCTCTAATTCCAATGGTGAGCGGATACTTTTTACCACGTAATGTTTTCGATTGATTACTGATGTGGCGTACCACTAAATTCGGAAATTGAGTTTCCATTCTGGTGAGCATCATCTCACTATCGTCATCACTGTTATCATTCACCACAATCACTTCGTAGTGCGGATACTGTTGCTCAAGAATTGCAGGGAGGTTTTTTTTCAATCTTCCCAATTCATCGTGCGCACAAATAACAATTGATATGGGTGGCAAATTCTCTGTTGCCTCTTGCTCAGCTTTGTGATCGGCAAGGCGGTGA
>JBKJNS010000462.1:0-2660 GCA_046593455.1 Chitinophagales bacterium
CCATGGGTAAGTAAGTATTCGCGCATGCGGGTGAACACGCGCATAATTTGTATGCTTACTCCAATTGCTTGTTCACTATTAAGCACACAAGACAACATTGCTACACCTTGTTCAGAAAAACAGAAGGGAGGATACCTAAGACCAATTCTTGTGGAATTGGAGGTCACAAATTGTGACCTCCAATTATTCAGTTCTTTTATTGTCATCTCAAACATAAAATCTTCAGGAAAGCGATCTATGTTTCGTCGAACAGCTTGCTTCAATACTTTAGTTTCTACGCAATACAACTCTGCCAAATCTCTATCAAGCATCACCTTCTTTCCCCTGATCAAATAAATCTTGTTGATGATTTTATCATCAGCAATCATTAGTTGATTCTTGGTTTTCTTCATTTCTAAAAATTAAAACTGAAAGTAAATAAACTGACTTGCATCAAATACACCGATGAGTAAAATCACGGCAACCACACCTGCATAAAAAAGATATTTTCCCCATGAACTTTTTGGTTCGGGGAAGATGGCTTCTTTATCCTTCGAATAATTCTCTTGCCATTCTTCTATAACAAACAAAGTAACAATGATGAATATTCCCTACCACATTGTTGATGCATCACCATCATAAAATTTCAAACTTTTAAAGCTGAACATTTGCGAATAATAGTAGAGTGCATCACTCACACTTCCGGAACGAAAGAAGACATAAGAAAAAATTCCTGCGTGAAAAGCGATGAGTGTATTCACGATTCTGCCAAAGAGCGGATGAATGCCATACACGAAGTCATCAAACTTTTGCAAGGGTTTTCTGAATACTAATCTGGTGGTAAGGAAAAAATAAAACACCATGAAGCACAATACATACGTCCAGTTTGCGCCGTGCCATAAGCCGGCTAAAAACATGAGCACACCGAGATTTAAAATGCCGCGCCACTTTCCTTTTCGGTAACCACCGAGCGGAACAAAAACATAATCGCGAAACCAGGTAGTAAGCGAAATGTGCCAGCGTTGCCAAACATCACCTACCGATTCACCAAGATACGGACGGCGGAAATTCGTCATGAGTGTGAAGCCCATAATTTTTGCAGAGCCAATTGCCATCATACTATACCCGCCAAAGTCGCAATAGAGTTGAATGGCAAAAAACCAGGCTGCCACCCAAAAAGTTAATGGCTCGCCATCATGTGCATGCGGGAAGTTGAAAACATTTGAAACATAAGATCCAAGGCGATCGGCGATTACCACTTTCATAAACAATCCCCACAACATTAATTTCAATCCGCTTACTGCACGATCGTAATTGAATTCATGCTTCTCATAAAACTGATGAATCAGATTTTGTGGTCGCTCAATAGGGCCCGCAACCAATTGAGGATAGAACATTACATACAATGAGTAGATGCCGAAGTTGCGGACGGGTTTAAAGTTTCCTTTGTAAACCTCAATCGTATAACTCATTGCCTGAAAGGTGTGAAACGATAAACCGATGGGTAATAAAATTTGCATGTATTGCAGATCGGGGTGGGCACCAAATAGCGATGCAATTCCTTTTGCATTATCAATAAAGAAGTTGTAGTACTTAAACACTGCAAGCACGCCTACGTTTGCTACAATGCTCATGAACAAATATGCTTTTCGCCTGCTGCCCTGTGCTTTATCAATGAGGATACCGGCGAAGTAATCAATTACAATAGTGAAGATGAGAATGAGAATGTAAACCGGAATAAAAAACATGTAGAACACACAACTCGAAATGAGCAAATGCATCCATCGGAATTTATGCGGCAACAAAAAATAGAGAATGGTGACTACCGGAAAGAAAATAAGAAATGCAAATGAGTTAAATACCATGTAGTCGGAAGTAGGAAGTACTTAGTCCTTAGTGAAAAATTTGTGGCGCAAATATAGAAAGCGAAAGATGATGGTGACAACTTCAATTCAATCACCTTCAACAATCACAATTTGATTTGGATGTAAGTGATTTAAAAAGCGGAATGTATTTTATTGAAGCTGCTGAAAAAAATAAAATTTACAGAGGGAAAATTTTGGTGGTGCATTGAAAGATTCTATTCAATTAGAAAGGCAGACAGCTTTTAATTATAAACCGATTGCTTTGTAGAATTCCTTAACAGATATCACATTCAGTGGTGGGAGTTTAAATTTTTTAAAGAACTCAAAACCTCTGTCATTTGAAATCAATGTACTGTTTGTGTCAGTGCAAAGATCAACGAGGTAATTGTCTTTATAGTCTATGAGCAATCGGTAGTGACTTGTTGGCTCATGAATATAACAAGCCGCCTCTATTGCTTCGAAATATTCATGAAATGACAATGGCAATAACTTTTTATTTTTCACTTCAACATCGTGATAAACTTTCTTGAATTCCTTAATCAATTCCGGTGAAGAATGTAAATGGATATTTAGCTCTGCAAGGAGAGGTAAAATTCTTTTGAACTTGTTGGCATGGAAAAAGGAAATCCATGCGTTTACATCAGCAACAAAATTATTTTCTCGTTCTAATGCCATGAACAATTTCAGCTATTTCATCATCACTGATAAATGAAGCGGATTTACTTTTTCTTTCCATACGTTCAGCAATTTTTATTGCCTTTCTCATTTTCAATTGATGCAGCAATCTACCTTGCTGTGTTGAAGGAAGTTCTTCAA
>JBKJNS010000189.1:0-4449 GCA_046593455.1 Chitinophagales bacterium
TGCATTTGAAAATGCACCAACCAATCCTGCTCCAATAAGAGCAGTGATTTCGGCACCAGAAAGTTCGGCAACTTTCTTTCCAATGATTTTAATTCCTAAAGCGGTGATCGACCAAAACAGAAAAAGATTGGTAAGCGCTGAGGTAAACCCTGAAAAATAGTTTACAGTTAAGGCAACCTTGGAAGGATCGGGCGCAAGTAATGTAACAAGGTGTGCAAGAATAATAAACAGCGGCGCCCCCGGTGAATGCGGTACCTGCAGTTTATAAGCACAACCAATAAACTCACCACAATCCCAAAAGCTTCCGGTAGGTTCAGCTGTTAGCCAATACACTATTGTAGATAATATTAATACAGCCCAACCAGCTACATTATTAATCTTGTTAAACTTAGTCATGAAACAATGTCGTTTTTTTAAAGAGCGACAAAAATAACAAAACGTATGTTGGTATTTTGAGCTTGAAATTAATTTAACCCTACTTTAGGAAATAATAGTTTTGAAGAAATGAGAATAGTCATTGCCTTTGTCATTTAGAAAAACTTACTTCTTTAGATTGTCGTAATTTTCAAAAGCTGAAGCACAAACAAAAACACTTTAAAGTTTATTTGCTTTCTTGAATGCATCAACTATTTTTGCCGCCCGATTATTGACTTGTGGTGTAATCGGTAACACGTCTGATTTTGGTTCAGAAGTCTCCTGGTTCGAGCCCAGGCAAGTCAACAAAAAACCTCCCAATGAATCTCGGGAGGTTTTTTATTTGGGAAAAGATTTCTATTCCGAAATATTATGATTTTGAATGGCCACCAATAAACAATGCAGCACCTGCCAATGCACTATCTTTAACAGCCATTGATATAGAAATTTGCGACATCATTCCTTCAGGGTTTGACATTCCGGGAACATGAACTGTAAAAACAATGAAAAGCAAAAAGATCGCAAGTAAGATGCACGCCCACTTTGCATATTTATTAATAATTACACTTAATGCAACTGCTATTAGAAATACGCCCGTTAAATAAACGATTGGCACAGCCATAGATGAAAGAAATGAAGGAACCATTACAGCCATTCCTGTTGCATTAGTAAGATGGCCAACTCCAAAGAAAGCAATGCAAAGAGCAAAAATAATTTTACCAATTGTTGAAAGTGTGTTGTTCATAATGCGTGATTTTAGGTTAGTGAAAAGAAATAATTCGTTGGCAATCTACTTCAAAATTGAAATTAAGTTTTATTGATCACCAAAGATTATTAACATCAAAAATCAGCAATAGATAAATTTCATATTTTTTACAACAAAAAAATAATGTTTCTTAGCATCCGAATTATTTTTAAAAAATGCTCAAACTAATATCAGGTAAAAAAATTCAGCTATGTATCCTGCTTTTTTTATACGCAGGTGTTTTTTCGCTTAAAGCTGCAATACCCATAAGTGGAATTATCAATAGCTACACTTCAGTTTCAGCAATAGTTGGAACAAGTCTCACAGTTGCTTCAACTGCTGGTTTCGCAATTGGCGATAAGATCATGATCATTCAAATGAAAGGTGCTACGATCACCACAACTCAGACAGTAAATTATGGTGATGTAACAGCTTATAACAGCTGTGGCAATTTTGAATATACTTTTATTACAAACATTGTGGGAACCACCATAACCATTCAAAGTAATTTGGTCAATAGCTATACAGTTCCAACAGGTGAGGTGCAAATTGTTACCGTACCGCAATACTGCTCTGTAAATATTGTTGATACATTAAAAGCAAAAGCATGGGATGGATCTTCAGGTGGCATCTTGGTTTTTGAATCAGGTGGAACTGTTACCATGAATGCTGATATTTATGTTAGCGGAAGTGGATTCAGAAATATTGCACCTTGTAATACCGGCCCATTAACTTGTGGCAATCTTAATTATTACATCAGCACCAACAATTGTGTATCGGGTAAGAAGGGTGAAGGAATTGCTGAATATGTCAATACCGCGCAAAGTGGCGGACGAGGGCACTTAGCAAATGGAGGCGGTGGAAGCAATCGAGGTAACAATGGTGGAGGCGGTGGAGGTAATTATGGGGTTGGCGGCATTGGGGGATTTGAAGCAAACTCATGCGCGGCTAATACAACCCAAGGCTTAGGAGGCATGGCTCTGGATTACACGCTTGGAAAAATGTTTTTAGGTGGATCAGGAGGAAATGGACAAGGAAATGATTTAGGAGCAATATTCGGAGGAGGAGCAGGAGGAGGAATCGTTATAATAGCGGCTAAATCAATTGTTACAAATGGTTATACAATTTGGAATGAGGGTAAAGATGTAACAGGAATTACAATCAATGAAGGTGCTGGAGGCGGAGGAGCAGGTGGCGTTGTTAGTTTAGACATTCCTGTTATTACTGGAATTTTAAATATCTCGGTGAATGGTGGAGATGGCGGATCTACAAATAACAATACAGCAATAGCAGATTGCACTGGTCCTGGTGGTGGTGGAGCCGGGGGCGTAGTTTGGGTAAGTGGCGGAGTTCTTAATCCTAATATTATTTATTCTGCAACCGGGGGCTTACCAGGCTTGGCATTATCTCCCTTAAGTTCTTGTTTCAACACATCATTTGGTGCAACTGCTGGTGCAAGCGGAAATGCAATATTTAATTTACCCCCGCACATATTACCACTAAGTTCATTACCCATTAATCTTGGACCCGACCAAGTTGCTTGCCCTCTCGAACAAGTTCTTCTTGATCCGGGAAATGGTTTCAGTACTTATGTTTGGCAAGATGCATCTACCGATTCTAATCTGATAGCAATTGGACCGGGCACTTACTATGTTACTGTAATTGATACTGCGGGATGCTTGGGAAGCGATACCGTGAATATCACATTAGCTCCACAATACAACTTCAATATTGCAACAGGTGATACAACTGTTTGCGCAGGTCAAACAGTTGTAATTGATGCAGGAGCAGGAAACACTTCTTATACGTGGCAAGATGGAACAACAACACAAACCTATTCTACTGTTGATACAGGATTGTTTTCCGTTCAGGTAGTTGATGCATTCGGTTGTATTGGAAATGCTACTTACACTATTCACAATTTTCCTCCTTTCACTTTTACGATCGGGACCGGAGATACTTCTGTTTGCTATGGTCAACCGGTAACAATTGATGCCGGTTCACAATGGGATTTGTACTTATGGCAAGACCTTTCAACCAATCAAACTTTTACAACAACTCAGGCAGGTCAATACTTTGTTAATGTTCAAGACACATTAGGATGCATTGGATCAGCTACCTACTCCATTTTTTATTTTCCGGGAATTATTCTTGACCTTGGTTTAGATACTGCAATGTGCGAAGGGGATTCAATAATTCTTGATGCAGGAATTTATCCGGATTATTTATGGAATGATGGATCACAGAATTCTAAAATAACGGTAACAACTCCTGGTGATTATTCAGTAACCATAACGGATTTTAATGGATGTATTCTGGCAGATACAATTACTATTTTAGATTATTACCCTATTCCAATTTTCGATTTAAATGATACATTGATTTGCATTCCTGATACACTAACCATTTTGGCTCCAGCAGGTTTCTCTGATTATTTGTGGAATGATGGATCATCACTAAACTTCCTCAGAATTTCTCAACCGGGTGGTTATTCATTAACCATTACAAACAGTTTTACCTGTTTTAGCAAAGATTCTTTCAACGTAACTTTACAATGCCCAACTGCCTTGTATATGCCAAATGCATTTACGCCTAATGGCGATGGTGTTAATGACTTCTTTTTGCCAATAGGATACAACATCACTGAATTCCACATGCAGATTTTTAATCGTTGGGGGCAAATGGTTTATGAAACAGATGATTTTGAGAAAGGATGGAATGGAGAAGCCAAAGGCGTTCCCGGCGAAATTGGTTCTTATGTTTATTATGTAATCTGGCAAGGAAAATTAGATGGAGTTTTTGATAGTGGAACTTTGAAGGGTAATGTTACGCTTATCAGATAAGCAGAAATTCAAAAAAATTCTTTTCCATAAAATAAGAAAGCCGAATCAATTTTGATTCGGCTTTTTATTGGGTGGAGGTGAACGGAGTCGAACCGATGACCTCCTGCTTGCAAGTAACATTTTAGCATGTTACTGTTAGTTATAGTTGACTATTTTTGCATTGTTAATCAGCCACTTACGTATTTTCGTCTTCTTTTGGTAACCAATAAATATCGTAATTTAGCCCAAATGTTTAAACCATGTTTAAACCAGACTAAACCAAAAAACGAATTATGGCTTCCGTAAAAGTAATCCTCTACACTTCAAAAATCCTTTCAAATGATGAACACCCTATTATGCTGAGGATCATCAAAGACCGAAAATCAAGATACATTGCAACTGGTCAAAGTTGCAACAAAAACTTATGGGATTTTCATTTAAGTCTTCCCAAAAATCAGCACCCATTAA
>JBKJNS010000199.1:0-6754 GCA_046593455.1 Chitinophagales bacterium
CCATCTACAGAAACCAAATCACCTTCTTTCAATTCATACTTACCAGGAATACCATGTACTACTTCTTCGTTTACTGATATGCAAAATGAATTTGGAAAATCTTTGTACCCCATAAAAGCAGGGATTCCTCCATGATCTCTTATAAACTCATCTCCTATTTTATCAATTTCCAAAGTGGTAATTCCCGGTCTTATTATTTTTCCTAATTCACCAAGTGCTTTACTTAATAATATACAGCTCTTGCGAATTGCTTCTATCTCTTCATTTGTCTTGTAATAAATCATTAAACATTTGCTGTTGTTCTTCCTTTTATGCGGCCCGTTTTCATAAGTCCATCATAATGGCGCATCAATAAATGACTTTCAATTTGTTGAAGCGTATCAAGAATAACACCTACCATAATGAGCAGTGATGTTCCACCAAAAAAGCCTGCAAACTGTGAGTTGATTCCAAGATAACTTGCAATTCCGGGCATTAATGCTATAAAGGCAAGAAGTATTGCACCAGGTAAAGTGATTCGAGACATTACATTATCAATAAAATTTGCTGTTTGCTTGCCTGGTTTCACACCCGGAATAAATCCGCCATTTCTTTTCATATCATCTGCCATTTGTACAGGATTAACGATGATTGCAGTATAGAAATAGGTAAACACAATAATTAAAATGCTATCAATCATGTTATACCAGAATGATCCAGGATTAGTTAGTGAAAGTGTTCCCTGCATTGCTGCCGAATTTGGAAAAAATTGTGCAACTGAAGCAGGTATAAACATAATTGCCTGAGCAAAAATGATAGGCATTACACCCGCTGCATTTACCTTTAAAGGAATATACTGTCTTACTCCACCGTATTGTTTATTTCCAATAACACGCTTTGCATATTGAACGGGTATCTTACGAGTTCCTTGTACAAGAAGAATTACCACAACTATTACAGCAAGAAGAATGGCTAACTCAAGTAAGAATACAATTAATCCACCGCCTTCATTTAACCGGCTGTTAAATTCAGCGATAAGAGAGAATGGAAGTTGTGCTATAATTCCAATCATAATTAAAATTGATATTCCATTTCCAATACCACGATCCGTAATTTTTTCTCCCATCCACATCACGAAAATGGTACCAGCAGTTAAAATTGCAACTGATGATGCCCAGAATAAAGTTGGGTTGGAGAAGTCACTACTTTCAATACCGTTTCTTAGGTAAACTACATAAGCTGATGCTTGAAGTGCGGTAATAATTACTGTGAGCCAGCGTGTGTATTGGTTAATTTTTCTTCTTCCGCTATCACCTTCTTTTTGCATTTTCTGAAATTGCGGAATCGCAAGTGTCATCAATTGCATTACGATGGATGCAGAAATGTATGGCATGATACCAAGAGCGAATATTGATCCTCTTGAGAAGGCTCCTCCGGCAAAAATATCAAGTAATCCAAAGATTCCGGTTGCCCCAGATGCTGCAGCTGCTTCGAGTGCAGATGGATCAACACCGGGTAATACGATGTATGAGCCAAGGCGGTAAATAAATATCAAGCCAAGCGTATATAAAATACGATTGCGTAGATCATCAATCTTCCAAATATTTTGTATGGTTTGAATTAGTCGCTTCATTCCGATTAATTAAATCAGGTTAACAGATCCTCCTGCGTTTTCAATTGCTTTTTTTGCTGCTTCACTTACAGCATTCACTTTTACTTCAATCTTGGCAGTTAATTCTCCGCCTCCAAGAATTTTAATCTTGTCTTTCTTGCGAATTACGTTATACTTAATTAAAACATCGCGATCAATAACAGATAACTTAAAATCATCGGCAAGGGACTGTAATCTATTAAGATTAATACTTTCAAATTCTTTTCTGAAGTGATTAAAGAAACCAAATTTTGGAGTACGGCGCTGAAGCGGCATTTGCCCACCTTCAAATCCACGTCGTGATTTGTTACCGCTTCTTGATCCGGCACCTTTGTTACCACGAGTTGACGTTCCGCCATGCCCGCTTCCCTGGCCACGGCCAATTCGTTTGATTTTCTTTGTGCTGCCTTCAGCTGGTTTAAGATTGCTTAAGTTCATTGTTATATTTTTTCAACAGCTACTAAATGTTTTACCTTATGTATCATTCCACTAATTTGTGGAGTTTCTTCTTGTATTACAGGCACGTGCAGTTTTGTAATTCCTAAAGCACGTATCGTTCTTTTTTGACGACCAGTGCGATCAATGCCGCTTTTGATTTGAGTAATTTTAATCTTAGCCATAAATTATCCGTTAAATATTTTTTTTATTTCCAGATTTCTTGTTTGTGAAATTGCAAGAGGATCGCGTAAGAGCGTAAGAGCTTTTATAGTTGCTTTAACAACATTGTGAGGGTTTGAAGAACCAAGTGATTTTGCCAAAACGTCTGTTACCCCGGCACTTTCCAAAACTGCTCTCATAGCACCACCGGCAATTACTCCAGTTCCATGTGAAGCAGGTTTTATCCAAACCTTAGCTGCACCAAATTTTCCTAGTTGCTCATGAGGAATTGTTCCTTTATAAATAGGAACCTTAATCATGTTCTTCTTTGCATCATCAACTCCTTTTAAAATTGCTTCCTGAACTTCACGGGCTTTTCCTAAACCCTGACCAACAATACCATTTCCATCCCCAACAACTACAAGAGCAGAAAAACTAAATGTTCTTCCTCCTTTGGTAACTTTGGCTGTACGTTGAATGCTAACGACTTTATCTTTTAAATCAAGTTCGCTTGCTTTAACTCTTTGAATATTTGATTGTGACATGAAGTATTTTAATTATTAATCGTTGATTAAATTTTAGAACTGTAAACCGCCTTCTCTTGCTCCTTCAGCCAATGCTTTAATTCTTCCGTGATATAAATAACCACCACGATCAAATACTACACTGCTAATACCATTTTCAATTGCCATTTTTGCAATTGCTTTTCCCACCTCCTTTGATCTTTCAATCTTTGTTCCCTTCAATTCTTTCATTGACCTGGATGTGTGTGAAAGTAAGGTATGCCCTTGTTCATCGTCAACTATTTGAACGTAGATATCTTTGTTACTTCTATAAACAGAAAGGCGGGGGCGCAGTTTTGAGCCACTCAAATTTCTTCTGATTCTGCGATGGATCTTCTTTCTTTTTAAATCACTGCTTTTCATTTTCTATTTGTTTTACATCACGGTTTACGCCGTAATTTTTTTCTGAAATTATTTGGCAGCACCGGCTGCAGCTGCAGTTTTACCTGCCTTACGACGAAGTACTTCATCAGTATACTTAATACCTTTCCCTTTATATGGTTCAGGTTTTCTAACGCTTCTGATTTTAGCCGCAACCTGACCAATCAATTGCTTATCGGCACTGTTAAGTGTTATAATTGGGTTCTGTCCTTTTAACTGTTCTGCAGATGCTTTAATCTCTTTTGGCAATGCAAACATAACAGGGTGTGAAAATCCAACAGAAACTTCGAGCAACTGGCCGGTAACGGTTGCACGAAATCCAACTCCGACTAACTCAAGTTTTTTCTCATAGCCGTTTGTAACACCGGTAACCATATTCGCAAGTAAAGCACGATATAAACCATGCAATGCTTTATGTCGTTTTTGCTCAGTAGGTCTTTCAACTGTTATTACACCTTCTTCAATTTTAACTTTCATATCAGGATCGATGCGTTGTCTTAATTCGCCTTTCGGTCCTTTTATGCTAACTTCATTTGAGGCAGAAACATTTAATGTTACGCCTTTAGGAAGTGTTATGGGCATTTTACCAATACGGGACATTTTGAATATTAATTTTAATTAAGCTAATAAATTTATTATTGAAATGAACTAATAGATATAGCAAAGCACTTCTCCGCCAACATTTTGTGCTTTAGCTTCCTTATCAGTCATTACACCTTTGTTAGTTGAAATAATTGCTACACCGAGACCATTCATTACTCTAGGCATATCTTCAGATCTTACAAATCTTCTTAATCCGGGTTTTGAAATTCTTCTTAAACCACGAATCGCAGGAAGTTTGGTAGTAGCACTATACTTTAATGCAACCTTAATTACACCTTGCTTATTGTCTGATGGCTCAAATTTATACTTGAGTATATATCCCTTACTGTAGAGGATTTCAGTAATACGCTTTTTTAAGTTTGAGGCAGGAATTTCAACAATTCGGTGATTTGCCGCGAGCGCATTTCTCATCCTGGTAAGGTAATCTGCTATTGGATCGGTTACCATGGTTTTATTTAGTTATTTATGTTTTTATTTCTTGGTTGTTAATCGGTTATTTTATTATTGATTCTTATTCTTTATTAATTTCTACCAACTTGCTTTTCTTACACCTGGAATTTTTCCGTTCAAAGCAAGATCTCTGAATTTATTGCGGCAAACTCCAAAGTCTCCCATGTAACCTTTTGGTCTTCCGGTAAGTTGACAACGATTGTGTTTTCTTACTGGGGAAGAATTTTTAGGAAGCTTGTCTAGTGCTTCATAATTTCCTTCTGCCTTAAGTTGCTTTCTTCTATCTGCATACTTAGCACACATTCTTGCGCGCTTACGCTCTCTTGCTTTGATTGATTCTTTTGCCATTAATTAATCTTTTTTGAAAGGAATTCCTAATTCAGTTAACAATGCTTTTGCTTCATCATCAGAATTTGTTGATGTAACAAAAGTGATATCAAGACCGCTCACTTTTGTAATTTTATCAATATCAATTTCTGGAAATATAATTTGTTCAGTTACTCCAAGTGTATAGTTACCTCTGCCATCAAAACTTTTATCATTCACTCCTTTGAAATCTCTAACGCGTGGCAAAGAAGCAGAAATCAATCGATCAAGAAACTCATACATGTTAATGTCACGCAAGGTTAAACGGACCCCGATAGGCACATTTACACGAAGTTTAAAATTTGAAATATCCTTCTTTGATTTGGTTGAAACCGCTTTTTGACCAGCAATGGTTGTCATTTCAGAAATTGCAGAATCGATAAGTTTTTTATCGGCCGTTGCAGCTCCAACTCCCTGGTTTAAGCAAATCTTTTGCAGACGGGGAACTTGCATTACAGAGGTATAACCGAATTGTTTCATCAATGAAGGAACAACTTTATCGATGTAATGCTTCTTTAATCTTGGTGTATATTTTTCCATTACTTAATTACTTCGTTAGAACGTTTTGAATAACGAACGGATTTGCCGTTCTCACTTCTTCTTCCTACACGAGTTGGTTTACCATCTTTTGGGTCGAGCAAAGAAAGTTTTGAAATTTGAATTGCTGCTTCCTGCTTAACGATTCCACCCTGTGTATTTTTTGCATTAGGTTTTGTAGCCCGTGAAACAATATTTACGCCTTCAACAAATGCTTTCATTTCATCCGCGAGTATTTCAAGCACTCGGCCTTTCTTTCCTTTATCGTCACCTGAACGAACGAAAACAACGTCGTTCTTCTTGATAAATATTTTTGGTTTAAAGCGATCTGTTTTAGTTTTCATTTTTATTATGCTGTAAGTAAATTCAATTTATTTATAATACTTCAGGTGCAAGCGAAACAATCTTCATATATCCCTTCTCACGCAATTCACGTGCTACCGGACCAAAAATGCGTGTTCCTCTTGGCTCACCTTGCTCACTTAAAAGCACACATGCATTATCATCAAAGCGGATATAACTACCATCTTTTCTTCTTATTCGCTTTTTAGTTCTCACAACCACTGCTTGTGAAACTGTTCCTTTTTTTATTGGACCATTTGGAATTACATCCTTTGTTGTAATAACTATGATGTCACCAATAGATGCGTAGCGCTGATGCGAATGACCGAGTATTCGAATCACTAAAGCTTCGCGAGCACCGCTGTTATCAGCAACTACTAATCTTGATTCTGTTTGTACCATTTTTTTCTAGTTTGCTATTTGGAAAATAATTAACTCCAAATTGCTTTTGTAATTATTTATTCTTTTCAACTACTTCACCTTTTCTACAATTGACACTAACCTCCAACGCTTATTTTTACTTAATGGCCTTGTTTCCATTACGCGAACTAAATCACCAATTGATGCTTCTTGATTTTCATCATGGGCCATTAGTTTCTTGGTCTTTTTAATAAATTTTCCGTAGAGCGGATGTTTTACCCGGCGTTCAACAGAAACAGTAATTGTTTTAGCCATTTTATTGCTTGTAACAATACCGGTACGCTGTTTTCTAAGTTTTCTTTCCATTGAAGTATTCACTCTTTAATCTTTTATCGTTATTTATTTAAGCTTGCTTTGTAGAATTTCTTTTACTGATTTCTGTTTTCATACGTGCAATATCACGACGCATTTGTCGAATTCTCATTGGATTCTCAACAGGTGAAACGGCATGATTAAATTTCATCTTGGTATACTGAGCGCCATCTTCCTTAAGTTTATCTCTTAGTTCTTCATTTGTTAACTCGTTGAGTGATAATTTTTGCTTTGCCATTTTATTAAATTGTTCTTAGAATAATTTTTCTTTCAATCCTTGATTAAGCTTTATAATCTCTTGCAATAACAAACTTGGTGTGAACCGGTAATTTATCTGCCGCTAAACGCATTGCTTCCTTTGCAATTACTACTGAAACTCCTGAGGCTTCAAATAAAATCCTCCCTGGTCTTACGGCACTAACCCATCCTTCAGGATTTCCTTTTCCTTTACCCATACGAATCTCTGCAGGTTTTCTTGTAAACGGTTTATCAGGAAATACTCTGATCCAAACTTGCCCTTCACGTTTCATGTGGCGGGTTAGTGCAACACGAG